>JAZKDS010000074.1:0-4689 GCA_040387455.1 Bacteroidota bacterium | reverse complement strand
ACAACACCCAGCGTCTTAGCAGCGTCGTTGCTTGTAAAGTCTTCTAAAGACAGGTTAGTATAGTGCTTTTTAAGGCCTCCGTACAGCATTTGTGCAACCTCTTTATCTGCCTCGTCTGTTTTTTGGTCAATGTGGTATTTTGTAGTAATCCTAAGCTGTTTGTCGTTACCAAAACGCTTAACATCTACATTACTGCCAAAAGCCGTTGCAAGTTCGTTCCTTACCTCTTCGTCAGATATTGTTTTTTCAAACTTAACCTGGTACGTACGTCCACCTGCAAAGTCAATACCCTCATCAAGGCCGTTAATGTAGAATGAAATACAGCTACCTATAACTACACATGTAGAGAAGATATATGTAAATTTCTTGGCACCAAGGAAATTGTAATGAAAGTTATTAAACCAGTTTTTAGACATGTTGGTTACAAAAGTAAGTTTATCACCCCTCTTAACACTCCAGTCAAGGAAAAGCCTTGTAATGAAAATTGAAGTAAATAGCGATGTAAATATACCTATTAGTAGAGTTACCGCAAAACCTTTAATAAGGCCTGAACCAAATATTAATAGTACGGCACCTGTAAGTACGTGTGTTACGTTAGCATCGGTAATAGATGACATGGCACCCCTCCAGCTAAACGATGTTTTAATAGCTTCATCTAATGATTTACCGTGGCGCAGCTCTTCTTTAGCGCGCTCATAAATAATAATGTTAGCATCTACCGCAGTACCCATAGTAAGTACTATACCGGCAATACCCGGCAATGTAAGTACCGCACCTATACTGGCAAGGATACCGAAGATAAACAATAAGTTGATTATAACTGCGATGTTAGCAAACCAGCCGGCTTTACCGTAGTAAACCCACATCCAAAGGCATACGATAAGTAAACCTGCAACAGATGACATTGTACCGTTATCAATAGCTTCCTGGCCTAATGATGGGCCTACTACTTCTTTTTGTACAATATCTGCCTTAGCAGGAAGTTTACCTGCACGTAGTATGTTAGCTAAGTCTTTTGCCTCACTTGCATCAAAGCTACCAGAAATTTGAGAGCTACCTCCAGAGATAGGACCCGTTGTTACACCCGGTGCAGAATATACTACGTTATCAAGAGATATAGCAATAAAGCCGTTTTCACGGTATGCTTTACCCGTCATCTCTTCCCATTTCTGGGCACCTTTAGTGTTCATTTTCATGCTCACTACCGGTTTGTTAGTCTGGTCAAAATCAGATGTAGCATCTGTAATAACGTTACCCGCAAGTGGCGGAACGCCTTCCCTGTTTGTGTGCAGGGCATACATATCTACAAAACCTTTCTTTTTCCTTACATCTTCTTTACCCCACACAAAACGTGCAAAGCGAAGGTCAGCAGGAACTATGTTGCGTATTTCCGGCCTCTTAAGGTAGGCGTTAATAGCTGCAGTATCTTTTACAGAAACAGAACCTATTACAGGGCCTGCACCATATACCTGCTCCTGGTTAATTTTACCAAGTAGCGGTTCGTTACTTTTTTTAGTAGTAACAGAGTCTTTACTTCCCAATAGGTCAGCAACGCCTTTGCCGGCTGCTGTTTTTGTAGTATCAGCAGGTGTTTCTGTAGTTGCAGAAGCTTTAAGAGCCTGGTTAGCAGCACTAAGGTAAGGCATAACATCGCTTACCTTATAAGCTTCCCAAAACTCAAGCTGGGCAGTACTTTGAAGTAGCTTTGTAGCACGCTCAATGTCTTTAACACCCGGCAACTCTACAAGTATACGGCCGCTTTCGCCCATCTTCATGATGTTAGGCTGTGCAACACCAAATTTATTTATACGCTCGTCTAATACGCCAAAGGCGCTATCAATAGCCTCGCTTACTTTTTTCTTAATTACTTTTTGAACCTGTGCATCGGTCATAGATGTGTTTACCTCATCCATGTTCATGTTGCCAAAAATATCCGGCGAAGCCAGTGGCACATTACCTTTAGACTCGTCCTGGAAAGCTATAAAAAACGCATCAAGGTAATCCTGGTTACCTTGTCTGTTTTTAGTAGCCACATCAAGTGCCTTATTAAAAACAGCGTTTTCCGTTTTGTTAGCAAGGCCTTTCAAAATCTCTTTAACAGAAATTTCAAGCGTTACGTTAATACCGCCCTCAAGGTCAAGACCTTTGTTAATTTGCTTATCCCTTACTTCATTATAGGTATAGCCCAGCACTGGGTATACTTTCACATCGCCTATCGAGTCAAGATACTTAAGCTCTTTAGTTGTATCACCGTTGGCATACGCTTTAGCGTTGCTCTCTATATTCCCGGCAATAAATGTGAAAGAAAGCTGGTAAATACATAATACCGCAAATATGATTGCGAAAAATTTAACGAGTCCCTTATTCTGCATTCTTATTAAAATTAATTATTCCATTTTTTTAAAAACGAGCAAATATATAATTTACGTTATGATTAACCAATTTATTTCTAAATTATATCATAAAAAAAAGGCTGCCTGTAGCAGCCCTTGTCTTTTCTAAGGAAAACGTTTACGCTAACACCTCTTTCAGGTCGGCATTCATGTTCCTTACCGCATCGGCGCTTTTGGCTAATTTGGCTTTTTCTGCATCATCAAGATTAATAGCAAGTATCTCTTCTATACCATTTGCACCAATAATACATGGCACGCCAAGGCATATATCTTCCTGTCCGTATTCTCCTTCCAGGTAAACCGAGCAGGCTATCATTTTCTTTTGGTCATTTAGTATACTGTCTACCAAATAAGCTACAGATGCACCCGGGGCATACCAGGCACTGGTACCTAAAAGGCCGGTTAGCGTTGCGCCACCCACCATGGTATCTGCCGCTACTTTATCAAGCACATCCTGCGCTAAAAAGTTGCTTACCGGTATACCGTTGTAACTGGCCAGCCTTGTTAACGGAATCATGGTTGTATCGCCATGCCCGCCTATTACCATACCGTCTATATCGCCGGTAGGCTTATCCAGAGCTTTGCTAAGGTAATATTTAAAGCGGGAGCTATCAAGCGCACCACCCATACCTATAACCCTGTTTTTAGGCAGCCCTGTGGCTTTTAACGTAAGATAGGTCATGGTATCCATAGGGTTGCTTACCACTACTATAATAGCCTCCGGCGAATGCTTAAGCACATTCTCTGCCACGCTTTTTACAATACCGGCATTAATACCTATAAGCTCCTCACGGGTCATGCCCGGTTTGCGGGGTATACCGCTGGTAATAACCACAACATTGCTATTGGCTGTTTTACTGTAATCGCCGGTTACACCGCTTACGCGGGTATTAAAGCCGGTATTACTGGCACATTGCATTATATCCATTGCTTTGCCTTCTGCAAAGCCTTCTTTAATATCTAATAAAACTACTTCGCTGGCAATACCCCTGTATGATATTACATCGGCGCAGGTGGCGCCCACATTGCCGGCGCCCACAATTGTTACTTTCATAATAAATCGGTTTGTTTGGTTTAGGTTATTTAAATAAATACTGTAAAGACACGTTGGTATTAACAAATTTACCAAAAGCAACAATACCTTGTATACTAAAATTGCCTAATTTATACTTTGTTCCAAACTCTCCTATGTAATTAACACGTGTTTTATAAATTTCGTGCAGTCTTTGGTTAAGCACGGCCTGCAAAGGCACTATTTGCTCTATACTGCCTGTCTCTCCACTCACGCGGTATTTTACATCGCTGGTGTTGGCTATAAAACTCCCCATAAACTCCAGATTATCCCAAAATTCCTGCGAGGCGCTTACCTGAAACTGAAACGTATCTACAAGCCCATTGATGCGGTTGATGCCCAATGAACCATAATCGGTTTGTACATTAAGAAAGTTGAAAGACACATCTTCTTTACTATAGGCCGCAAGCACGGCTATATGTGTGCGTTTGGCTTCAAGCCCTTTAAAGTAGCGGCTTACGTTGTGTTTTAAGCCAAAGCCATACACCTGGTATTCGCTTTTTTTAAGCTTTACATGGGGCGAGTACTTTACCACAAGCTCCATACCATAAGGCAAGCCTACAGATCCCTGCAAATAAGGATAGGCAACGGTTTCCATGTTTATACCCTGGGGTGTTTGCAGCCGAACGGGGCTATCGCCCAGCATACCGGTAAGGTACACCTGCTTTTTATCGCCCAATGCCGTAGGCACGGATGCCGAAGAACCCTCTTCGAGCTGAAAAAAAGTAAGGTCGCTGTTGTTGATTACAAAAAGACGGTCGCTTTTTGGTGTAGAAAAAATATTGGTATGTATACCAAAAGATACTTCCCACACATCGCGTTCTTTCGGTGTGGTTATCCACCCACTCGACGACTGGTATACAGCGGCATCAGTAATAGGGGTTATGTATTGGTCAGAAAAAAAAAGGGCGTCATCAATTAGACGCCCCATATCTTGTAAAATATCTTGGGTAGATTGCGCAGCCAGCCCGCCCGTACAGAACAGGGCTGTGGCAATCATGTATTTTAATGGCTTATGCGTCAATTTTGGCATAAGAAGCATTTTTCTCGATAAACTCCCTCCTTGGCGGAACCTCATCTCCCATAAGCATGCTAAATATCCTATCAGCCTCAGTAAGGCTGTCAATATTTACCTGGCGCAGGGTACGGAACTCAGGGTCAAGCGTGGTTTCCCAAAGCTGCTCGGCGTTCATCTCTCCAAGACCTTTATAACGCTGTATGGCT
>JAZKDS010000073.1:19191-28995 GCA_040387455.1 Bacteroidota bacterium | reverse complement strand
CTCTTTGGCTACCTTGGCATCATCTGCACCAAAAGTAGGGGCGGTATGCACAATACCGGTACCATCTTCTGTTGTAACGAAATCGCCCGATATTACCCTAAAGGCATCCTGCGGGTTTTGGTACGGCAGTACAAACGGCATAAGCTGTTCATAACGAATACCTACTAAGTCTTTTCCTTTTGCTTCTGCCAATAGCGTATAAGGGATCTTTTTATCGCTTTCGGTGTAGTTGTCAAAATCAGATGCCTCAGTACTTTCAAAATACTTACCTGCAAACTGCTTGCCTACTAAATTCTTCGCTAATACTACATTGATGGGCTCAAACGTATACTGGTTAAAGGTTTGTACCAAAACATAGTCAATGTTCGGCCCAACAGTAAGTGCGGTATTGCTTGGCAGTGTCCACGGAGTAGTAGTCCAGGCCATAATGTCGATGTCGCCAAAGCCTTTCAGGGCTTCCGGTAGTGTATCTGCTACCGTTTTAAACTGCGCTACAATGGTGGTATCGGTTACATCGCGGTAAGCGCCGGGCTGGTTCACTTCGTGAGAGCTTAATCCCGTACCCGCCTTAGGCGAATACGGTTGTATGGTATAGCCTTTGTACAACAGGCCTTTATCATATATTTGTTTTAACAGCCACCAAACGGTTTCCATGTACTTGGGCTTGTAGGTAATATATGGGTCTTCCATATCTACCCAATAACCCATCTTTTCAGTCAGGTCGTTCCACACGTCGGTATAGCGCATCACGGTACGCTTACAGGCTTCGTTATATTCTTCTACGGTAATGGTTTTGCCTATGTCTTCTTTAGTAATGCCCAGTTCTTTTTCTGTACCCAGCTCTACCGGCAGGCCGTGGGTATCCCACCCTGCTTTACGTTTTACCTGGTGCCCTTTTTGGGTTTGGTAACGGCAAAAAATATCTTTAATGGCACGTGCCATAACGTGGTGAATGCCCGGCAGGCCGTTAGCGCTCGGCGGGCCTTCAAAAAATACATATTGCGGCTTGCCCTCGCGGGTGGTTACGCTTTTTTCAAAAATGTTTTCTTTCTTCCAGAAATCAAGTACTTCGGTGGCCACTGTGGGCAGGTCAAGTCCCTTGTATTCAGTAAACTTCTTGCTCATTATATATGCTTAAAAAAATCAATTTGCGAATGTAATGATTTTTTTTATGCAATGGCAATTATAGGGCAAGATGTAAAAGATATAATGGCACTTAAACATGGGAACTGTTTGTGCAACGGCAAGCATTGATGACACAGTTAATGATCCGTTTGCTGTTTACCCTAATCCGGCAAAAGATGTTGTATATCTGTTGAACCCCAATACAGTCAATATTCAAAAAATTGTAGTGACCGATGTGCTGGGTAAGGCTGTTGTAGTACAGGCGGGCAATGGCAATCAATTGATGTGCAGCAGCTTCCTGCGGGCATATATTTACTCAAAATTGAAACCAGCGCGGGTACCCAGGTGCAAAAATTGATTAAACAATAGTGAGGCCTGCTTATGCAGGCTTTTTAGTTTTTTATTATTGTTAAAATTCCTATATTTGTGTTATTACATATATAAGTATGGCAAATCAACTTAAAATTTTACTGGTAGACGACGATGAAGATGATCGTGATATTTTTGCCATTGCATTAAAAACAGCGCAGCCCGACGCGCAATTATTTACGGCGCAAAATGGCCCCGAATGCCTTGAAAAGCTTGATGCGGGCGGTTTTGTTCCTGATTTTATATTTTTAGACCTTAACATGCCCTATATGCATGGCAATAAGTGCCTGGAAGAATTAAAAAAAAGGCCTGATTTAAAAGATGTGCCTGTTCTTATATACACCACATCATCTAACAGGCAGGATGCTGAAGAAACACAAAAAGCGGGTGCTGCAAACTTTTTAGTTAAGCCCACCAGCTTAAGCGCACTTAGCCAGATACTCGAGCATATTTTGCAGGGCAAAGCATCAGGGTATTTTATTGAGGGCTAAGGCATCAGGTTTTCAAACAGATATAAACTACCGTTATGGAAGATGAGGTTTTACATACCGGCACTAATTACAGGTCGCTTTCAGAACAGCTTCAACACAAGATTAATGAAGATGCGCTAACCCGTATTGAGGGCGAAGAGCGCTATCATAAAATGATAGAAGAAATTCAGGATTATGCCATTTTACTGCTTGATGTTGATGGCAATATCCAAAACTGGAATAAAGGTGCCCAAAAAATTAAAGGTTACTCTGAACAAGATATTGTAGGCAAAAACTTCAGGATTTTTTACCAGGATAGCGACAGGGAAGACCTGTTGCCCGAGAAACTTATAAATGAGGCTACTACTAACGGGCGCGCTAACCACGAAGGATGGCGTGTGCGTAGCGATGGCTCTATTTTTTGGGGCTTGGTGGTTATTACTGCCCTGCATGATGCTGATAATAATATCATTGGGTTTAGTAAGGTTACCCGCGATTTGACCGAGCGTAAGCTTGCCGAAGACCGTATAAAAGAGTATGCCCGCGATATTGAGCTGCGCAATCAGCAGCTGGAAGAATATGCCTATATAGCCAGCCACGACCTGCAGGAGCCCCTGCGCAAAATACAGGTTTTTACAGAAATGCTGGAAAACAGCCTTGATGATAAAGAAATGGCCATGAGGCATCTTGATAAGATATCAACTTCGGCAAAAAGAATGTCGCACCTTATAAAAGATGTACTTAAATACAGTCAGGTGGCGCAAACAGAGGCTATGTTTTCATCGGTAAACCTTAATAAGATACTTGTTGATATTATAGAAGATTATGAGTTGCTGGTGCATGAAAAAGGCGTGATTATAAATACCGGGAAACTGCCCGAAATAAAAGGTATTTTAATACAGGTTCAGCAGCTTTTCAGTAATCTTTTGGGCAATGCCATAAAGTTTAGTGGACAAAATCCCACTATTGATATTACCGCCACCCCACTCTCTGATTTTGAAGCTGCACAATACAAAGGGTTTAGCAAAGACCGCAGCTATACAAAAATATTGTTTAAAGATAACGGGCAGGGCTTTGACCCGCAATATAGCGAGCAGGTATTTAAAATGTTTAAACGCCTTACCACAAACTCCGGTACCGGTATAGGGCTTGCGCTCTGCAAAAAAATTGTAGAAAACCACGGCGGGATTATTAGTGTAGAGAGCCAGCAGGGTAAAGGCTCTACTTTTACGGTTATATTGCCTGTTGATTAACATCATAGCACTAATTTTTATATATTTCCGTTTGTTTTAAAAACCTATATATGAAAAATAACCTCCTCAAAAAAGTTTTGGCACTTAGCGTGTTTATATGCGGTATAAGCGTTTTTGTGCTGCACCAGTCCGGTTACTTTTCCGGTGGGCAACAAGATTATCAGGGCAGCCACAATGGTGGTGTATTGCCGGTAAAAACAAAAGATAGTGTTGCGCCCAAAGAAGATTCGTTAGTTACCATCATGTTTTCATCTAAAGTTGCCATACCCCGCAACAATAAACCTGAATTATCTGCAAAGCCTGATTCGGCTAGTGTAAAAGAAAACGCATTACCCCGGATTATGGGTTCTTCTAAAGTGGTAATTATACAGGACAAGGCAAAAATAAGCGATACACCCATACAGGCGGATACGCTTAAGCCGTTTACCGGTACCAAAAAGCAGTAGTATGGAGGTTTTTAATATGCTGCCCATAACCGGCCTTAGTTTTATATTTCTTTCGCTGGTTTTTATTCCCATGGAAAAAGTGTTTCCGGCAAAGCCCGGGCAAAAAATATTCAGGAAACAATGGGGCTTAGACCTGTGCTTTTTTTTAGGGCAGTACCTGATCTGGAATAGCCTGGTGCTATGGGTTATTCGGTATTTTGCTGATAGTGTAGATGGTATCATGCCAGCCGGTATAACGGGCGTAATACAAGGCCAGCCCTTTTGGCTGCAATGCATAGAAGTAATATTGTTTAGCGACCTGCTTATTTACTGGGGGCACCGCCTGCAGCACCGTATACCTTTTTTGTGGCGGTTTCATAAAGTGCACCACAGCAGCACTCATCTCGACTGGCTTGCTGCCCATAGGGAGCACCCGCTCGATTCGGTGTATACCATAGCCCTTATTAACCTGCCTGCCTTTATAATGGGTTTTAACCTTGATGCGCTTGCTGTTCTGGTGGCCTTCAGGGGCATTTGGGCCATATACATTCACAGTAATGTAAAACTCAATATAGGGCCGTTAAAATATCTTGTCGGTTCGCCCGAAATGCACCACTGGCACCATAGCCTGGAGCGCGATGCCGGTAATTATGCCAATATAAGCCCGCTTATGGATCTTGTTTTTGGTACACATTACAGCCCCGGCCATGAGCCTGAAGCATTAGGCATTAAAGAAAAATTTCCTGAAAATTATATTGGGCAAATGGTACACCCGCTTTTACCGAAGCACCTGATTAAAAAACTTCCGAAATTTATCCTTAAGAGAAAAAATCCCGATCCGGATATTGAAATTACTTTAGTCGAAACAAAAAGCATGTAATGCAGTAACAGCATAATTTGCTAAGTTTGTAAGAACCAAATTCGCAATAATGAAAAAATTACTCCTGATAATTTTAGCCTTAACAGGTTTTGTCTCAAGTGCGCAGGATTTTAAAACCCTTACTTATTTTGTAAACGACAGTACAAAGCTGGAGCTCGACCTGTTTTTGCCTAAAGAAAAATCTAAAGAAAAACTGCCGCTGCTTATACATGTACACGGCGGTGGGTTTGCTGTGGGCCAGCGTAAAGATGGCCACCACATTTGCGGCTATGCATCGCAGCACGGCCATGCATCGGCAACCATGAGCTACACCCTGTACATGAAAGGCAAAAACTTTAGCTGTGGCGGCACAGTGCCCGAAAAGGTAAAGGCGTTTCAGATAGCGGCCAACCAACTGTGGCAGGCTACCCTGTTTTTTATTAAAAATGCCGAGAAGTATAATATTGACATCAATAAAATATTTATATCGGGCAGCAGTGCAGGTGCCGAAACGGCGCTTCATGCGGCTTACTGGGACAGGAATGTAATGAGCCTGTACCCAGATAAGCTACCGGCCGACTTTAAATATGCCGGATTAATATCTGGTTCAGGCGCCATTATGGACCTTAACCTTATTACCAAACAAAACATGTTGCCCATGCTTATGTTTCATGGCAGTGTAGACCCCGTGGTGCCTTATGATAATGCTGCTCACCATTATTGCCCGACGAATGCCACAGGATGGCTTATGTTTTTTGGCGGGTATTCTATTTATAAACATGTCGCCTCTTTACAAGGCACAGCACGCATGGTTACCTATTGTGGTGGCGGGCATGAGTTTAGCGATGAAATGTTTGCTAAAGACCAGGCGGGCGTGGTAAGCTTTATGGACAGGGTGCTTAAAAAAGAACATTTTTATGAGCATACGGTTGTGATCACCGGTAAGCGGGGAGATAAGGATGATAAGTACGGTTTTTGCGATTAAAGGTCACTTTTCAATGTTAAGTTTTTGAGATTGAGGTAATCCTTAACATTGAAATATGCATTTTTTGTTTTCTGTAAGTTAATTTTGCGTAAATTAATTGTAAAATTAAATAAAGCAAGATGAACAGAGAAGACTTAAGGGTAGTTGAGTTTACGGTTATAGAAAAAACCAAAGCTAAAAAAGGCAAAAAAACACAAAAGAAGGCAAAAAAGCTATTTGGCTTTTTTCATTTGTGGGGCACTAATGTAAACGGCAAAGGCAACGAAAGGTTTTTTGGCCTTGTAGAAGAAGCCGTAACAGGCAGCCTGCTTGAAGTAAGCTACAAAGATATACGCTTTTTAAGCGAAGCTGAAATAGAAGAGTATCATGAAACTGCTGAGGCAGAAGCAGAAGAAACTACAGAAGCGGTAATTGTTATCGAAGAAATAGTTGCTGCACCTGCTGTACCTGCTGCAGACGAAACCGAAACCGCCCAGCCCGATGCTGCAGCCCCGGCAAAACCTAAAACTGTGAGGAAGCCAAAGGCATAATTCCAATCCGATATTATATTTAAAACCCTTTACATCATAAAATGTAAAGGGTTTTGTGATTTATAATCAGGATAATACAATTTTGAAACGCTATATAAATTAGTTAAAATTATTATAATATTGCGGAAAAGTCTATATTTGGAACTTCTAAAAACGAAACTAAACAACTATTTATGTCTATTTGGAAGAAGAAATCACTATCCCTTTTACTTACTGAGGCTTCGGAGTCAGATAAAGGCCTTAAAAGAACATTATCTTCCAGGGCTCTTGTGGCTTTGGGTATTGGTGCCATTATTGGTGCAGGCTTATTTTCTTTAACCGGTATAGCCGCGGCAGAGCATGCCGGCCCGGCAGTAACCATATCTTTTGTATTGGCTGCAGTAGGCTGTGCTTTTGCAGGCCTTTGTTATGCAGAGTTTGCCAGTATGATACCCGTTGCAGGTAGTGCTTATACGTACAGCTATGCCACCATGGGCGAATTTATGGCCTGGATAATAGGGTGGGACCTTGTTTTAGAATATGCACTGGGCGCAGCAACCGTAGGGGTTAGCTGGTCGCGCTATTTGCTGGAATTGCTTGCTAAATTTGATATACACCTCCCGGTAGAGCTAAGTTGCTCGCCGTGGGAAACACTAACGGTAAACGGACAAACCGTAGAAGGCGGTATTATTAACCTTCCGGCTATCTTTATTGTATCGATGCTTTCGTTACTTCTTATAAGGGGTACAAGAGAATCGGCTGCCATGAATAACTTTCTTGTGGTGCTTAAAGTATCGGTAGTTATATTGTTTATTGTAATAGGCTGGGGCTTTATAGACGAAGCTAACTATACACCATACATTCCTGAAAACACCGGTGTAAAAGGTGAGTTTGGCTGGAGTGGTATTGCCACCGGCGCCGCTATTCTTTGCCTTTATTGGTTTTGATGCCGTTTCTACCGCTGCACAAGAAGCTAAGAACCCTCAAAAAGGTATGCCAATAGGTATTTTAGGTTCTCTTGTAGTATGTACTATATTATATGTTTTATTTGCTCACGTAATGACAGGCCTTGTGCCTTACTATAAATTTGCAGGCGATGCTAAACCGGCTGCAACGGCTTTTGCTGTAACCGGCTATGACTTTTTGCAGACAGGCTTAATTATTGCCATCCTTGCGGGTTATACATCGGTAATACTGGTAATGCTTATGGGCCAGAGCCGTGTGTTTTACTCTATGAGTAATGATGGTTTATTGCCTAAATTTTTTAGCGATATCCATACAAAATTCCGCACACCTTGGAAAACCAACCTTTTCTTTATGGTATTTGTAAGCCTTTTTGCAGGTTTTGTACCCGTAAGCGATCTTGGCCATATGGTAAGTATAGGTACACTACTGGCATTTTGTTTAGTATGTATAGGGGTGCTTATTATGCGTAAAAAGATGCCCGATGCACCACGCTCTTTCCGTACACCGCTTGTGCCTTTTGTGCCTATTGCCGGTATACTTGTTTGCCTTTACCTAATGTATGCGCTGCCATCTGAAAGCTGGATAAGGCTTATTGTATGGATGGCCATAGGTGTGGTTCTTTATTTTGGCTACGGTAAAAAGAACAGTAACGTGCCGGATAATCAATAACGTTTAAAACAACAAACACATATTTGCCAAAGTCCCGAAGGTTAACGCCTTCGGGATTTTTTTATATTTGTAGTATGACCAAAAAAGAACTACGCAAAAAGTACAAAGCCCTGCGCCGCGAAATGACCCTGGGTGAGGTAGAACAAAAAAGCCTGGCCATAGCCAACAGGCTGCTACAGCTTGATATTTGGGGTAAGACTTATTACCACCTGTTTTTAAGTATCGAAACCCAGCAGGAGGTACATACCGATGTTGTGCTGAACATTTTGGCTGGAAAAGATAAAGAGGTGGTTGTGGCACGCAGCGATTTTGAAAGCTGCACCATGGCGCACTACCTGCTTACCGATAGTACAAAGCTAATTATTAGCGCATATGGCATACCTGAGCCGGTTGACGGGCTTGAGGTGCCTCCGCAAAAAATAGATGTGGTATTTGTACCGCTATTAGCGTTTGATGGGAAAGGGCATCGTGTGGGTTACGGAAAGGGATTTTATGACCGTTTCCTGGCCGATTGCAGGCCCGATGTAATTGTGGTGGGCCTGTCGTTTTTTGAGGCTGAGGAAGGCGATATTCCGCATAATGATACGGACATTGCTTTAGATTTTTGTGTAACGCCCGATAGGGTGTATAGATTTAGTGTAACATCGGGAGTTTAATGAGAGAAATCTTGTAAGATGTCTCCTGCGTTGATATTTAAGAATTTCTCTTGAAATAATGTTGTAGTGAGACAGGCGCAGTCTGTCTCTACTGAACATCGTGAGTGATTACTACTCACTTACTGCGGCCTTCTGCTCTTTAGGGAATGCTTTTTTGTTGAATATAATCAATATACCCACACCTACTGATATAGCGGCATCGGCAACATTAAATATAGCGTTAAAGAACATCGTGTAGCCCTCGCTATCTTTTATAATAGGAAAGTAAAACATATCTACCACCTTGCCTTCAAACAGGGTTCCGTAGGGGTGTGCTGTGTTAAAAGTAGCTACCTGGCTCACACTGTGGTCAAAAATAATACCGTAAAAAACAGAATCGATAATGTTGCCAAAGGCACCTGCAAGTATAAACGCAATAGATGTTATTAAGTAGGGCGACTGGTGTTTTTTAACCGAGTCCCACAACCACCAGCCTATACCACCCACGGCAGCAATCCTGAAAAGTGTAAGCGTAAGCTTGCCACCCAGCCAAGAAGGTATTTTAGCACCCCATGCCATGCCTTCGTTTTCTATAAAATTAATCTGGAACCACGAAAAAACGTCTACATGCTCGTTAAGCATAAAATGTGTTTTTACATAAATTTTGCTTATCTGGTCAATCAGCAAAATAAGGATAACAATAAGGTAAGCTTTTTTAAGCGACATTTTTTCTGTTTTATGGCGCAAAAATAAAGTAAATTATCAAATTAACAGCGGTTTATTGGTGTTAATGAAATGTTTAACTGCAATTCAATCTAAATTCAGCTTCTTCATTTTGATTGTATTTTTATCAAAATGAAGCAATCTACATTCTTGTTTTTTAGTGTATTAACTTATGTTTTTGTAGTTTTAACAAATATTTAACCACAAATTGAGTTCGGTTAGTTCGGTTGTTTCCGAACTAACTCCTACCTTTGCTGCCTAAAATCATTATGATGGTATGGCAGATGTAAAGCAGCAAAGGGAAGATTTAATAGAGCAGTTTGGTATCCATTTTGAAAACATTGGGCACCTCCCGCCACTGGGCGCCCGCATACTTTCAACATTAATACTTGATGCCTGCGTGCACCAGTATACATTTGATGACCTTGTAGAGCAAATGGGGGCCAGTAAAAGCTCTATATCAACTAACCTTAACCTGCTGCTTAAACTGGGTAAAATAAATTACTACACCCTGCCGGGCGATCGTAAAAAATACTACCGCCCATCGGCTTTTAGCGAGCGTTTTGATAATTACCTCAAGATGATTGCCTTTGAAAAGCAGATTATGGATAAAATGCTGGAATACCGCAAACAAACCATGAGCTGCCAGGCCGAAAAATTTGAGCTTGAAAAAACACTTGCCTACAAAGAGCACGTGCTGGAAATGGAAGCGCTGCTTAATAAAAGCATCAATAAGTTTAAGGAAATAGAAAAACAGGGAAAATAAAATAAAGAGTTCACACATCAATCAAAAACCACAAAAGAGAAATACATAAT
>JAZKDS010000073.1:16381-19128 GCA_040387455.1 Bacteroidota bacterium | reverse complement strand
AGATTGTTACTAAGCGCACTGGCTGCGTTTTCGCTACTAGCTTCCTGCGGTAAAAAACAAGAGCAGGCACCTACACAGGCCGGTCCTATGCCGTTTCCGGTGCAAACCGTTTCCCGCCAGGATGCTGTTGTTAACGAAGAATATACAGCCAATCTTGAGGGGCAGCAAAATGTAGAGATACGCCCTAAGGTTAATGGCTTTATACAAAAAATATATGTAGACGAAGGGCAGGAAGTTAAAAAAGGGCAGTTGCTTTTTAAACTGGAAACCCAAACCCTTAACCAGGATGCAGCTGCTGCTAAAGCTGCCGTTAATGCCGCACAGGTAGAGGTAGACCGCCTTAAACCGCTGGTAGACCGCAAAATTATAAGCAATGTGCAGCTTGAAACCGCTAAGGCTAATCTTGCCCGTACTAAAGCTGCTTATGGCAGTGTGGCGGCAAACATAAGCTATGGTACAATAACATCGCCGGTAAACGGTGTGGTGGGTGCTCTTCCGTTTAAAGAAGGTGCATTGGTAAGCTCTACTATGGAGCAGCCACTAACCACAGTAAGCGATACCCGTGTAATGCGCGCTTACTTTGCCATGAACGAAAAGCAGATGCTAACCTTTACAAAAACGTTTCCTGGACCATCATTAGACGCTAAGCTAAAAAACACGCCAGATGTAAGCCTATTGCTTGTAGATGGTAGCGAGTATGCCGAAAAAGGCAGGCTACAGGCCGTACAGGGTCTTGTAAATGCTACTACGGGTACTACACAGTTTCGTGCAGAATTTAAAAACCCGCAGGCCATTTTAAGGAGTGGCAGCAACGGCATTGTGCGCATACCGGTTATGCATGAAAATGCTATAGTAGTACCGCAAAATGCCGTGTTTGATATGCAGGGCAAGCAAATGATTTATGTAGTTGGTAAAGACAATACCGTTAAAAGTAAAATACTTACCATTGCTACTACATCGGGCAATAATTTTATAGTAACCGAAGGCCTTGAAGCAGGCGAAATGGTAGTGGTAGAAGGTGCCAGCAAACTTAAAGACGGTATGGCTATTGTGCCACAGCCGGTTAAAGAAGAGGCCCCGGCCACTGCGGCAGATACTGTTGCAAAAGATACCGTTGCCACTATTGTAACTAAAACAACAACCACTACTACAAAGAAAAAATAAGCAATGCTAAAAACATTTATAGAAAGGCCGGTACTGAGTACCGTAATTTCGATATTAATAACCATTTTGGGTGTATTGGGCCTTACGTCTCTGCCTATAGAGCAGTATCCTGAAATTGCCCCGCCTACCGTGCAGGTTACGGCCACCTTTACCGGTGCCAATGCCGAAACGGTGCTTAACTCGGTGGTTATACCGCTGGAGGAAGAGATAAACGGTGTAGAGGGCATGACCTATATGACAAGTAGTGCCGCAAATGACGGTTCGGCTAACATAAGCGTGTTTTTTGAGCTGGGCGTTAACCCCGATATTGCTGCAGTAAACGTGCAAAACCGTGTATCGCGTGCTACGCCTAAGCTGCCTGCAGCGGTAGTGGCTACGGGTGTAACCACGGTTAAGAGCCAAACCAGTGCGCTTATGTTTCTGTCGCTGTTTTCTAAAAACCCGGAATATGACGGTACGTTTGTACAAAACTATGCTAAAATTAACCTTGTGCCTAAGCTGCAAAGGGTTAAGGGTGTGGGCCAGGTAAACGTATTTGGTGCCAAAGACTACTCTATGCGTATATGGATAGACCCTGAAAAAATGGCTACCTACAGTCTTGCGCCAAAAGATATACAGGCTGCGCTTAATGAGCAGAATGTTGAGGCTGCACCGGGTAAATTTGGTGAAAATGCCGAAGGGGTTTATGAGTATGTTATCAAATACAAAGGCCGCCTTAACAAAGTGCAGGATTATGAAAACATAGTTATAAAATCTACCGGAAACGGTAACTTTTTGCACCTTAAAGATGTTGCCAAGATAGAGCTGGGCGCCTTTAACTATGGCCAGAAAAACTTTGGTATGGGTAAAGACGGTGTGGCCATTGGTATATTCCAGACCTCAGGCTCTAACGCCAATGATATTATTGATGAAGTAAACAGCATACTTGAAAAAGCCAAGCCTACCTTTCCGGAAGGTATTGACTATGTGGTGCCGTTCAACACAAAAATCTTTTTGGATGCATCCATCCATAAGGTTATATCTACCCTGATAGAAGCCTTTATACTGGTATTTATTGTAGTGTTCCTTTTCCTTCAGGATGTTAGGAGTACCCTTATCCCGGCCATTGCGGTTCCGGTGGCTATTGTGGGTACGTTTTTCTTCCTTAACGTGTTTGGGTTCTCTATAAACATGCTTACGCTTTTTGCTATGATACTTGCTATTGGTATTGTGGTAGATGATGCCATTGTGGTGGTAGAGGCCGTGCACGCCAAGCTTGATGAAGGCGAACAGGATGCTAAAAGGCTACCCTAAGCGCCATGAGCGAAATTACAGGTGCTATTGTGTCTATAACGCTTGTAATGGCGGCGGTATTTATTCCGGTATCGTTCCTTAAGGGGCCATCGGGGGTATTTTACCAGCAGTTTGCCATAACCCTTGCGGTAGCCATCTTAATCTCGGCTGTAAATGCATTAACGCTTTCGCCTGCACTGTGTGCGCTTTTCTTAAAGCCGCATAAAGACCATGGCGAGCACAAAAAGCGCAACATTAAAGACCGCTTCTTTGACGCCTTTAATGCCGGTTTCGACTCAATGAACAATAAA
>JAZKDS010000073.1:0-16371 GCA_040387455.1 Bacteroidota bacterium | reverse complement strand
AAGCAAAGTTTGATGCATGATTAAACCGTGCAAAAACACAGTTAGCGGTAAACCAGCTTGACTCTATACTGCAAAACCACCCGCTGGTAGATGCACGTATGAGCGTTGTGGGCTTCTCGTTACTTAACCGTGTAAATGGTGGCTCTTATGCCTTTACCATCATCAAGCTTAAAGACTGGGAGCACCGTAAAGATGCCAACCAGAGTGTAGATGCCGTGGTGGGCGAGCTTTTTGCTAAAACAGCAGGCTTTAAAGATGCCAAGCTGTTGTTTTTTACCCCGCCAAGTGTTCAGGGCTTTGGTACTGCCGATGGTTTTGAATTTAAAATTCAGGATACGGGCGATGACGACTGGGCTACGGTTAGTAAAGTTACTAACGAATTTTTAGCCGAGCTGAGCAAGCGTCCGGAGATACAGTATGGCATGACCAACTTTAACCCGGGCTTTCCGCAATACCAAATGGATATTGATGTAGAGAGGGCTAAAGATGCAGGCGTAACGGTAACCGATATATTTAATACCATGCAGGGTTACTACGGTGGTTTGTATACTACCGATTTTAACCGTTTTGGTAAGCAGTATCGTGTAATGATTCAGGCGGAAGCAAATCAGCGTGCTGATGAGCAGTCTATAAATAAAATTTATGTGCGCAATGCCAATGGGCAAATGGTAGCCATAAGTCAGTTTGTAGCCTTTAAAAAGATTTATGGTCCAGAGGCCGTGGCGCGTTTTAACATGCTTAAGGCCGTTAACGTAAACGGTAAGGCTAAACCGGGCTTTAGTAGTGGCGATGCCATTAAGGCCATACAGGAAGTTGCTGCACAGCACCTGCCTAAAACCTACTCGTATGAATTTAGCGGTATGACCCGCGAAGAAATTATAGCAGGCAACCAGGCTGCAGGCGTATTCTTGCTGAGCTTGATATTTGTATACTTCCTGCTTAGTGCCCAGTACGAAAGTTATTTGGTGCCACTATCGGTAATACTATCGTTACCGGTGGGTATTGCAGGAGCCATTGGCTTTGTTAAGCTGGCCGGGCTGGAAAACAACATTTACTTCCAGGTGGCGCTTATCATGCTAATAGGGCTACTCGCTAAAAATGCTATCCTTATTGTAGAGTTTGCCATACAGCGGCGAAAGCATGGCATGGATCTTATTGATGCGGCTGTAGAAGGTGCCAAGGCACGTTTAAGGCCTATCTTAATGACGTCTTTTGCCTTTATATTCGGCCTTATGCCATTAGCCTTTGCCGGTGGTGTGGGTGCTGTGGGTAACAAGAGTATAGGTATGGGTGCCGTAGGCGGCATGCTTGTAGGTACTGTGTTTGGGGTATTTGTTATCCCTGTATTATTTGTAATCTTCCAGGGGCTGCAAGAGCGTATTTCGGGCAAGCCTAAGCAGGAAGAAGAACCTCAAAATACTGTAGCATAATGAAAAGCAACATATATAAAATAACAGCGCTGGTTGTTGTGGGCTTTATAGCACAGTCGTGCTTTGTGGCTAAGAACTATGAAAGGCCGGCCGATGTAAAGGCCGAAAACCTGTACCGTACCGAAGTAGCAGCCCAGGACAGCGCATCGCTTGCCGATGTAACCTGGGATAAACTGTTTACCGATCCTGTTTTGCAGGGGCATATTAAAAAAGGCCTGCAAAATAACTTTGACATTCGCATAGCGCTGCAAAATATAATTTCGGCAGAAGCCTATTTAAAGCAGGGCAAGGCAGCTTACTTTCCTACCGTAAGCGGTACGGCAAGCTGGCAGCACCAGGAACTGGCAAAAAACAGCCAGTTTGGCGCCTTATTTAACGGTGGCATAGATACGTACCTGTTAACGGCAAACCTTACATGGGAGGCCGATATTTGGGGTAAGATACGCAGCAACAAGCGCGCTTATAATGCTGCTTTTTTGCAAACCATTGCAGCAAACCAGGCGGTAAAAACCACGGTTATTACCAATATAGCCAGCATGTACTACCAGTTGCTTGCGCTTGATGAGCAGCTAAAAATAGCCGACTCAACGCTTGTAAACCGTGTAGAGAGTGTAGATGTTATACGTGCGCTTAAAGATGCGGGCAGCGTAAACGAAGTGGGTGTTAAGCAAACAGAGGCGCAACGATATGCTACCGAGCTTATTATTGAAGACCTTAAGAACAGCATAACGCTTATGGAAAACAGCCTTTGCCTGCTTATGGGCGAAGCGCCACACAAAATAGAGCGCAGCACCTTTGGCGAGCAGCAAATTGACTCTGAAATAAAACTGGGTTACAGCGCATCATTGCTTAAAAACAGGCCCGATGTTATAGCTGCGGAGTATGGCCTTATAAATGCGTTTGAGCTTACTAACGTGGCCCGCAGCGCGTTTTACCCATCGCTAACGGTAACGGCTCAGGGTGGCCTGCAAAGTGTTGACCTTAAAACGTGGTTTAGCACCAACTCGCTTTTTGCCAGTGTGCTTACCGGTTTAACGCAGCCTATTTTTAACGGCAGGCAAATACGCACACGCCACGAGGCTGCAAAAGCAACCCAGGAGCAGGCCTATGTAAGGTTTGAGCAATCTATAGTAACGGCCAGCCAGGAGGTAAGCAATGCACTTGCTAATTATAATAACGAAACTAAAAAACTGAGTATACGTACCAACCAGGCAGATGCGCTTAAAAAAGCAGCAGACTATAGCGATGAGCTATTAGAATATGGCCTTGTTAATTACCTTGAAGTTTTAACGGCTAAAGATAGCGCCCTAAACAGCGAGCTTAGCCTGATAGATAATAAATATAAGCAGTTTGCTGCCATTATAGAGCTTTACAGGGCTCTTGGCGGAGGCTGGAAATAGCATAGTCCAGAAGTTCGTCTTTTCCGGATTATTTAGATTAATTGTTTGTTTTATGTAAGGCCGCCCATTCAGGAAACTGTTTGGGCGGTTTTTTTATAATTCTAAGTCAAACACGGCGAATACTAAGTTATAGTAGGTTTTTTGGGTTTTTAAGTATTTATTTAGCACGTATAGCTTAAAATGTTTTACTAAAACGTAATAGTATGAATGCCTTGCACCTTACACCCACTTCTATACCGTTGCCCGACCCTGGTAAACCTTTAGTTATAGAGGCGCTGGATTATGCAAATCCGTATGATTTTCATAAGCCGCACCGCCATGATTATTTTGAAATTATACTTGTCAAAAATGGCACGGGCACACAAGTAATAGACTGCAAGTCTTACACTATTGGGGGTGGCCAGTTTTATGCTGTATATCCGGGGCAGGTACACCTTATGAACAGGGGTAATGCCACGGGGCTGCTCATACAGTTTCGTAAAGACATATTCAGGCATATAACGCCGCTGCACCACTACCACTTATATTTTAGGGAGCAGGCTTTTAATCTTGACGCTGCCGCTTTTGACCATTTGTATGACCTTACCCTGCGTATGGCTACACTTATGGAAATGGCAGATGCAAGCGCTTTTACTACACACAAGGTGTACAGCTATCTCCAGGTAATATTATTGTCTTTGCCCGAAGTGCATGCCTCGGCGCAACACTTGGGTAAAGAAGACCTTGTACTGCAGTTTTTATCGTTACTGCCACAGCATATTGCAAAGCGCAAAAAAGTGGCCGATTACTGCGATATGATGGGCTGTACCCCGGAAAGGCTTAACGATGCCTGCAAAGCCGGGCTGGGTAAAACATCGCTTAAGCTTATACATGAAGAGCTTATGTTAGAGATATGCAGGCTTATGTTGCTTAACACACTATCGTTAAAAGAAATAGCGTACGAGCTTAATTTTGACTGCCCCGCTAACTTTAGCAATTTTATAAAATCGCACAGCGGGCATACCCCATCAGGCCTTCAGGCATCGCTACTGGAAATCTATAACTGATGGTTTTTTTAATAATTGCGCTCCGGTTTTATGCCCGGCTATGTTTATAAAAATTAAGAGTGTCTGTAAATCTATAACTTATACCGGCTTTTTTATAACCTGCATTTTATGGTTAGATTATAATTTTACAATAAATAAAAAAATAATCACCATGAAAAAGATTTTACTACTAACTCCGATTTTTTTGGCGTTATGCGAAATGGCTACAGCGCAACAGTGTCCGGCTATTGCACTGCCTTATGTTGTTACATCTGAAGCTAGTGCGCCGGCTACCCTGCCCAATTGTGTGTACAGTTCAAACGTTACGTTTTCTTCTCAGGAAGTATTTGAAACTTTATCAGGGCCTGTACCCGGATTTGATGGCGATGTGCTGGCTTTTAATACCATTATTGATACCCAATGGGGTATGCCTGCCGATGCCCCTGTGGGTGCCGGCCTTTACAGCCGCAGGCTGCTACTTACCGCAGGTACTCATACAGTATCCTATAGATATGGTAACAGCGATGCCGCGCTTACTATTGATAATTTAACGGTATACCTTTCGGCATCAGATGTACCCGATATTACAATAGCAGCTCATGAAAACATTACGGGGGCAACGGCAACAACCTTTGTGTCGCAGCCTTTTACAGTGCCGCAAGAAGGGGAATATACACTGTGGTTTGATGCATGGAGCACCGGTACACAGGGTTTTTTATACCTTGATGATATAAAAATGGTTGAAGGTGTAATGGCTATAGAACCGGCAGGTTTAGCTCCTGCGGTTTCGGTATACCCCAATCCGGCCAATGATGTACTTACACTAACCAGTGCTACTAATATAAATAAGGTGGAGATTTTTAGCCTTACAGGCCAAAAAGTACTGTCTCAAAATATAAGCGACAGCACTGCAACAATAAACATACAGGCACTTGCGCCCGGTGTTTATGTGTTGCATGCAGAAGCCGGTAGCCATATAGAAAGGCTCAAAATAATAAAAGAGTAAGGTGATTGGTTTTTTTAGGAAAGTTCCGCCCGGTAGCAGCCCGGGCGGCTTTTTATTTTTTTAACTTCCAGGCATACTTCCATGCCTTGTCCTGATCTGATGCTAAAATAAATATACTTGCCAAATTACCTTCAGAAGGGTCGTCGTCACTGGTTTCGTCAATATCGTATGATTCAAACGTAAAATCTTCTGTAAACTCTAAACGCAGCTCTACTATATCCGCATTGTTTTTAAACGTTTCTACATATACATCTGTTAATTTATCCCACGGAATTTTACTGGTTTTATTGATTTTTTCTTCCATATATTTCTGGTCTTCCGCCGTCATAGTAATCGCCTCATCGGATAAGCCCTGCTTAATAACCTTGTAGGTGCCATAAGGGTAGTAACTATAAATTTGGCCTTCGGCTTTATCCATTAGCTTTTGGAGTTCGGCCATGGCTTTTTCTCTTTTTTGTGCGCTTACGGTAAAGCAAATCAGCAGGATAGGTAGTAATAGTAATTTTTTCATGGTAAGTGATTTATATTGGTAATTCAAATATATGCAGGCATAATCGGTTGTGCAATACCCATTTATAGGTATAAAGACTGTAATACATATGATAACAGTTTGCGTATAATATTATAACCCTGAGCATAGTACTTATGATACCTTTGTGTATAAGGGTAATGAAAAGAATGAATAAATCAGGACAAATAATATTATTAGAACCGGACAGCGAAACTTGCAGCTTTTTATGCGGCACGCTAACCGCTATTGCGAACAAAAATGAAGTTATTTGTTTTTCTAACACTGATGATGCTTCAGCCCACCTGGCCCACAATGTGTCGAACGTGTTTTTAGTACTGCAAAATTTTTCGGCGCCGGGGCTGCACCTGCCGCATTGCCGAAACATGGTTTTTATTCATGAAAAGTTTAATATAGAGAGCATAGCCCATATGTTCTTAGTGCAGTCTAAAGAAGAAACGCCTGCAGATGGCCTGCATACCTTTATACATTGTTATTACCGCGACACAGACACTGCCGCATTACCCAAAACATTTACTGCTGTTATAGATTTTTGGAACGACCATGTTTTTACACCACATCTGGCGCGCAACAGGTTTGGCAACATGCGTTGATAATATTCTTAAAATAAATAAGATTATTTTCTTGTAATGATTTACATTAGCTGCCTCAACACGTAGCTATATGAAAAAGGATATAAAAGGACAGGGCGCCGTAAACAACATTCACAACCATTTTATTAAAAACCGTTACGAAAAATCGATCTATGATGATGATTTTGAAGAGCAGGTGGCCAAAACTGAGATACTGGAGGTTTTTGCTAAGAGTATTGTAAACCCGGTTAAAAGCCCGGATTTGCGCATGGCCTATAGCATGAACCCCTACCAGGGTTGCGAGCACGGTTGCGCTTATTGCTTTGCCCGCCCCACGCACGAATACTGGGGCTATAGCGCCGGGGTTGACTTTGAGCGCAAAATACTGGTAAAGAAAAATGCACCCGAACTCTTAGAGCAGTTTTTTAAAAAACGCGGCTACAAACCCGAGCCCATACTTATGAGCGGTAATACCGATTGCTATCAGCCCGTAGAGCGCAAGCTGGGCATTACACGCAAATTGTTACAGGTGTGCCTGGATTACCGCCATCCTATAGATATACTGACCAAGAATGCCCTTGTAATTCGTGACCTGGATATACTAAAACAGCTGGCAGAAAAGAATCTGGTGCATGTATCCTTAAGTATACCTACCATTAACGAGGAGCTGCGCCGCAAGCTTGAGCCCCGCACATCATCAGTCAATACCAAGCTGCAGGCAATTGAAACCCTTAGCAGTAATGGCATACCCACGCATGTTATGGTGGCGCCCATTATACCCGGGCTAAACAGCATGGAGATACTCAACACCATTAAGGTGATTGCCGAGAAAGGTGCGCAGAGCTTTGGATACACGCTGGTGCGGCTTAATGATACTGTGGAGCCTATATTTATAAACTGGCTTAACGAGCATTACCCCGACCGTAAGGATAAAGTGCTGAACCATATTGCCAGTATGCACGGCGGCAAGCTGGGCGAAAAAAATGTTGCAAAACGCAAAAAAGGCGAGGGCAATATTGCCGAGATGATTCATACTACCTTTAGGATAGGGCGGCAAAAGTTTTTTAAAAATGAGGGCATGATGCCGCTTAACTGCGATTTGTTTGACGGCACTAAAGGAGAGCAGTTGAAGCTTTTTTAGGGGAAACCTACTAAGTTATAGGTTTACTTCGTCATTTAGTTTTTGCCTGCATGTTTGGCAGACATGATTTTTTCGTAAGCATAAAACAGTACAAAAATATTAATAGCGCTATTGATAGCCGAAGCTAAAATTTGGGTTATATAATCAGGTGTATATCTATGTGAATCGAAAATAATATAATACAATGCTATTGCCGGGATAACCGTTGCAAAGGGCACAAGTGCAAGCCTTGTCTTAAATCCGGTTTTTATAAGCAACAGCAACCTGGGCAGGTTTGCCGCGGCTATTATGCCGGTTAGTACTGCTATATCTTTTACAGTATTACCCTCTGTTCCCATTACCCATAATGGCACAGATACTGATGCTAACACGGTTAGCACATAGTATTTTAAAATATTGTTAAGCAACATAATCATTTCTTTTTAGAAGCCTTAGCCGTCGGGTTAAAGTCCAGGCACAATTGGAGCCAGTGGCTCAGCTGTTTTGCGGTGGCAAAGGTATTGGCTTCTACATATACATAGCCTTTCATGCTTTTACCGGTAAAATCCATAGGGGTTACATCGTCCTGAGCAATGGCATTTTCTGCTGCTGCAGGGCTAAGGCGGCACATAAGTCGATCCTGGCCGGTAGATTTTTCAATCTTGCAGGCACACAGCATTTTATCATCAACCATAAAGCAGATGCCGCCAAACATGGCCTTCTCATAAAAATCAGCTTTTTTTTGCTGTAGTATTTCGCGAATGCGTTGTATGGTGTTTTCGTTGTAAGGCATGGTTAATAAGCTTCAAAAAAAACGAATTTATGTATCTCGGTGTCCGGCACTAAAGTCTCAACGGTTTCCTTAAAGGTATTGGCATACATTTGCTGAAATTCGGCCCTTATTATCTTGCCGTCTCTCATGTTTAACTTGAGGTGGTTATCAACGCCGTTAGAATATATGCCAATAGTATACCTGCTGCCTTCTATATATTTTCCGCTGTAATCAGGTGCCGATACTTCTATCGATTTGATATCAGTAAAAAAATACTCATTTTCATAAATGGTTATTTTATGGTCATCTACCATTAAAAATCCATCCATAAATCCATTAAGGTCTTTGTATACACCGCCAGGTAAAAGCCGTAATAATATCTTGCATAGAAAAGCTATGCCTGCAATCCATAAAATTGTTTTATCAATAACAAAATACGCTTTACCTAAAAATAAGTGTTTTATTATAAATGCAGCACCACAGCCTATAAGCACAAAATTAAGTACCCTGCGTTTGGACCATATAAAACCTCTCTGCTTGTGAAAAACCAAAAACCTGTTCACTATTCTTTTGATTCAAATATATAAAAAAACGGGCACCTCGCAGTACCCGTTCTATCATCTGTTTGTGGAAAATCTTATTTTTCGCTTGCAAACCTTCGGGCAACTTCTTCCCAGTTAACTACTGCCCAAAAAGCCTCAATATAATCAGGCCTGCGGTTTTGGTAGTTTAGGTAGTAGGCGTGTTCCCACACGTCAAGGCCTAATATTGGCACACCGCCACAGCCTATTTCGGGCATTAGGGGGTTGTCCTGGTTGCCTGTAGAGCATACCTCAAGCTTTCCGCCCGGGTGCACACAAAGCCATGCCCAGCCCGACCCGAAACGGGTTGCCGCTGCCTTGGCAAATTTAGCTTTAAACTCTTCAAGAGAGCCAAAAGACTTGTCTATAGCCTCTTCCAGCTCGCCTGTAGGCTCGCCACCGCCATTTGGCGAAAGTATGGTCCAGAACAGGTTGTGGTTAAAGTAACCGCCACCGTTGTTGCGCACGGCTGTGTTGCTAAGGTCAAGGTTTAATAGTATGTTTTCTATTGTTTTGCCTGCAAGGTCTGTACCTTCTATGGCTGCATTAAGGTTGGTAGTATATGCGTTGTGGTGCTTAGTATGGTGAATTTCCATAGTTTTAGCATCAATGTGCGGTTCAAGGGCGTCGTATGCGTAAGGAAGTTTTGGTAATTCGAATGCCATGGTGCGTATTTTAAAAGATTAGTATTAATTTTAAACCAAATTTACAGATTTTACCGCTTAGTAGAAATAAGATTTTGTTATAATTTAATCAAGTAAATTGTAAATGGGTAGTTATCAGCTTTAAAAAATCATTATCCTCATGAATATCAAAAATTGTTCTGTCCTTATATTTTGCGTTTTGGCACTCAACGCCTGCGGCACGGCTAAATCAACAAATGCTCCTGTTGTAATAGAAATCGAAGCCATCGATATCGGTAAAGGCGTGATCATGGAAACCGATGATGATGTAAACTGGCGCAGGTATACCTTTAAAGATATACCATTAGAATTTGTATTTACCGATAGCCTGGTGTCCAGGTTATCGTACGGAAAAGATTACCATGTGCGGTTACAGGATCTTTTTTATAAACCCGACATGGCTAAAAAAAATGCTGAAACCATTAGCCGGAATTACCAATGGAACATGGAATATTTTATGACCGACCCGGTGCGCTCGGTCATTACAGCTGCATATAGGGTAAGCGCTAATGGCAGAGAATATGTAATATGCAGTTTTACAAAAAACCAGCTGGGCACGCTGCCCTATGAAGATGATGTGCATTACCTTATAGATATTACCAATAAAAACAGTATTAACGCCATTGCGTTTCCGGATGTGGATGATGATGGCGGATCTAATGATATTGCTGAGGATGTGTTTTATGGTAAGGATGGCCTGGCTATCCGATTTAAATATTATAGCACACTTAATCCGTCAACAGTTTCTGCCGGGATTATTACGCAGGATAATAAGGGTAATTGGGTGGTGGAGTAGGTGATTATATCAGGTGTAAGCGACCCTGAAGTCGAGATGTGTGTTTGCGTTTTATCGTAAAACATTTCCGCTTCCATATTCCCCGGATTTCATTCCCGGCCAATATGCGTGATCCGTTCAGGGTTTTGTGTTGCGGAAGAATTAAAAATCCTCCCAACCCAAGGCATCTGCTTTCATTTTGAAATCTTTCCATCTTCAACCTTTCCATCTTCAATCTAATTTTTACCTTTACCCTATGCCACACACCGCATTTTCCATCTATAACGCATCGGCCGGATCGGGTAAAACCTATACACTGGTTAAAGAATACCTGCGCCTGCTGCTTACGGCAAGTACCGATGATGCTTACCGCCGCATACTGGCCATTACCTTTACCAACAAAGCGGTAGAAGAAATGAAGCGCCGGATAGTTGATAACCTTTCTGATTTTGCGCGCGATGAAACCTCTGCGCGTGGGCTGGAACTTATGAAGGTGCTTTCGGGCGAAACGGGGCTTAGTATTGCTACCATTGCCGATAAGGCAAAGGCCATCTTCAAGAACATTATACACAACTACGCCGCTTTTGATATTAGTACCATAGATAGGTTTACACATAAGGTTATCCGTGCTTTTGCACATGATTTGAACCTTTCGGTAAGTTTTGACGTGTCGCTGGAAACCGACCTGCTGTTGCAGGAAGCGGTTGATGCCATTATTGCCAAAGCGGGAGACGACCCTGTGCTTACGGCATTGCTGGTAGATTTTTCGCTTGATAAAACGGATAATGATAAGAGCTGGGATGTTACGCATGAGCTGTTCCAGACCAGCCGCCTTTTGGTTGACGAAAACAACCGTAACGAGCTGTTGCAGTTTAAAGATAAGAGCATAGCCGACTTTCTCTTTATAAAAGAAAAGCTGAAGCAGAGCATTGATGCCCTGGAGGCCGAAAGCATACAACTGGCTAACGATATGTTTGCCCTGCTGGATAGCAATGGGGTAGACCACAAGTCGTTTTCGGGGCAGTACTTCCCTAAGCACATTGGGTACATCCGCGACAGTGAGCTAAAACCCACTCACAAAAAATATTTTGAAACTGACGATATAAAAGTTAATAAAACGGCTAAAGACCGCGCTGTCATTGAAAATATTGCATCAGAACTGATTACTTTACTTGGCAATGTTTATAAAAATTACGAGAAGAAAAATTTCTATACTGCCTTCCTTAAAAACATAACACCACTATCATTGCTTAACAGCATTGGCATTGAGCTAAAGCGCATTCAGGAGGAGCAGAACGTACTTTCTATATCAGAATTTAACGCTATCATCCACAGGGAGATACAAAACCAGCCCGCCCCGTTTATTTATGAGAGGCTGGGCGAGCGCTACCGCCACTTTTTTATAGACGAATTTCAGGATACCAGCCACATGCAGTGGCACAACCTTATTCCGCTTATAGATAATGCCCTTGCGGGAGAGGACATTCACGCCGGCCGTGGCACCCTGATGCTGGTGGGCGACCCCAAGCAAAGTATTTACCGCTGGCGTGGGGGCCGGGCAGAGCAGTTTATAGAGTTGGGCAAGGAAGCGTTTAACCCGTTTAGTAACCCCGATAAGCAAACGCTGGTGCTGGGTACCAACTACCGTAGCTATAGTGAGGTAATTGATTTTAACAACGGGTTCTTTTCGTTTTTAGCCAATGAGTTTGAAAATGAAGACTATAACGCCATGTATGCCGCAAGCGGGCAAATGACCAACCCTAAGGCCGGTGGTTATGTAAATATATCTTTCCTGCCGGAAATGGAACAGGATACTGAACTGGAGGAAGAGGAATTGACCAAAGATGACCTATACCTTGAAGCTACACTCGCTGCCATAAACAAGGCGGTGGCGCAGGGCTTTGACCTGAAAGATATTGTGCTGCTTACGCGCAAGCGCCAGCCGGGTGTACTGCTTGCCACCTATCTTACCGAGAAAGGCATCAAGATACTATCGAGCGAAACGCTGCTGATTGAGAGTGCCACCGAGGTTAAACTCATCATTAACCTGCTGCGCTACCTTAAGAGTAACGACAACAAAGAGGCCAAGGCCCACTTTTTATACTTTGCCAGCGGCACCCAAACCAGCCTGCCCACGCACAATTTTATTGCCCAGGGCATGGCCCAGCCTACCGATGAAGCGTTAGAGCTATGGCTGGGGCAGCACGGTATACAGATATCATTTAAAAGCTGCCGGAAGAAATCGCTCTATGAGGCGGTTGAAACTATTATAAGTGCTTTTATAAAGCAAAACAGTAACCAGAGTTATGTGCAGTACTTCCTGGACCTGGTGCTGGAGCGCGACATGCGCACCCAAAGCGGTATTGCCGACTTTTTGGATTATTGGGATAAGAACGGGTCAAAATTTAGTATACCGGCGCCTGAAGGCGAAAATGCCGTGCGGATAATGACCATACATAAAAGTAAGGGGCTGGAGTTTCCGGTGGTGATATTTCCGTTTGCTGAGGAAGATTATGCCCGTGCCCGCCGCGACAAGTTGTGGCTGGAGCTGGATAATGACGACTTTGGGTTTGAAAAAGCACTGATAGACAGCAGCCGTGCCGTTGCCGAATATGGTGAAAAGGCGGCTGAGGTATACTTTACCAAGAGCCAGGAGGAGTTGCTGGACAACATCAACATATTGTATGTGGCGCTTACCCGTGCCGAGGAACAATTGTATATTATATCGAACCGGAATTTTACGGCAAGGGGGGAGCTGACCAATAATATGTCGAGCTACTTTATAAAATTCCTGATGCACAAAAATCTTTTTCAAAAAGAGGTGGCCGAATATGCGTTTGGAGATGTGATTCGGAAGTCCAAAAGTGAAAAGTTAACGCAAAAACCTAACGTTATACAGGTGGTAAAGGAGCATTTTGATCCCCGAAGGGTGAAAATTGCACAACGCGAGAGTTTGATGTGGGGAAACACTCAGGCACAAGCCATTGAGTTTGGGAATGTAACGCATGAGATACTATCGTTCATAAAAACGGTAAACGACATTCCGCTTGCGCTGATGAAAGCCGTAGAGGAGGGGTTGATTGTGCATTCGCAAACTGCAGAAGTGGAAAAGACACTGCATGAGGTAGTTACACACCCGGCGCTGGTTGTGTTTTTTGAAGAAGGCAATACCATATTTAACGAGCAGAGCATTATTGCCCCGCAAACATCTAACATTAAGCCTGATAGGGTAGCTATAAATGGTAACAAAGCCTATTTACTTGATTATAAGACCGGTGCACACGATGATAAGTATGCCAAGCAGCTGCAGGGTTATGAATTTGCCCTGAGGCAGATGGGGTTAACCGTAGAGAAGAAGAGCATTGTGTATATAAGTGATGTTATTGAAGTTGTTGACTTATAATTAGCAAATTTTCATAAATTTGCTATACTTAATAAAGAAACTACAAATTAAAAATCATAAACAACAAAAAATGTACGGAAAAATCAAAGAACACCTGGCCGCCGAGCTGGAAGCCATAAAAGACAACGGCCTTTATAAAAAAGAACGCATTATAGCGTCGCCGCAAGGAGCAGAGATAACCCTAAACACGGGTGAAACGGTGCTTAACTTTTGCGCCAACAACTATTTGGGGCTTTCATCGCACCCGGAAGTAATACAGGCAGCAAAGGATGCCCTTGATACTCATGGGTTTGGTATGTCGTCAGTGCGCTTTATATGCGGTACCCAGGACATCCACAAAGACCTTGAAGCGGCTGTTGCCAAATTTTACGGTACCGAAGACACTATATTATATGCTGCTGCTTTTGATGCTAACGGTGGTGTGTTTGAACCGTTATTAGGTGAAGAAGATGCTATTATATCTGACAGCCTTAACCATGCCAGTATTATAGATGGTGTACGCCTGTGTAAGGCAGCACGTTACCGCTATGAAAACAGCAATATGGAAGACCTTGAAAAACAGCTTATTGCTGCTAATGAAAAAGGCCACCGTTTTAAAATTATTGTTACTGATGGTGTTTTTAGTATGGATGGCGTAGTGGCTCCGCTTGATAAAATATGCGACCTGGCCGATAAATATGATGCCATGGTAATGGTAGATGAGTGCCACGCAGCAGGCTTTATAGGTGCTACAGGCAAAGGTACCCTTGAGGCTAAAGGCGTTATGGGCCGTGTAGATATTATTACCGGCACCCTGGGCAAAGCCTTAGGTGGTGCAATGGGTGGTTATACTACCGGTAAAAAAGAAATTATAGAGTTGCTAAGGCAGCGTTCAAGGCCTTATTTGTTCAGTAATTCACTGGCGCCTGCTATTGTAGGGGCTTCTATTAAGGTTTTTGAGCTTTTAGAAAAAGATACCACCCTTCGCGACAAGCTGGAGTGGAACACCAACTACTTTAAAGAGGGCATGAAAAATGCTGGTTTTGATATTGTAGACGGCGATAGTGCCATTGTGCCTGTAATGCTGTATGATGCCAAGCTTAGCCAGAATATGGCCGATGAGTTGCTTAAAAAAGGCATCTATGTTATAGGGTTTTTCTTTCCGGTGGTACCTAAAGATAAAGCAAGAATAAGAGTACAGCTTTCGGCAGCACACAGTAAGGAAAATCTTGATAAAGCGATAGCTGCATTTACCGAAGTTGGCAAAATGTTAAGTGTGATTTAACTATATTTTGGCTCAATTAGTAGGAAAAATTGTAATAAAACGTTTTGTTGTTCTATTTTAACAGAGTAATTTTGTCTCATATAACCTATTTGAAATTTAAACAAAAAAGTATGAAACATCTTAACAAACTTTTCGTCGGCGCGCTATTGTTAGCGGGCTTAGGTGCTCAGGCGCAGGACGAAGACAACCCTTGGGCTATTTCCTTCGGTGTCAATGCAGTTACAAATAGATTTGGCGCTGCATCAGAATTTGGCGACCAATTCGGTGGCTTTTTCAAGACAGACGAATACTGGAATGTGCTTCCATCTGTATCTTACCTTAACGTGTCAAGGCACGTAGGCGACGGATTCTCTTTTGGACTTACAGGATCTGTAAACAAAATAGATAAAATAGCTACACGCACACCGGGTACTAAAGATTATGTTGTTAGTAACCCAGGCGACGTTACTTACTATGGTGTAGATGGTATGATTAAGTACGGTTTCCTTCAAAAAAGCTGGTTTAATCCATTTGTACATGTAGGTGGTGGTTATACGTGGATTGACGACCAAGGTAACGGTACTGTAAACGGTGGTTTAGGTATCAACTTCTGGTTTACAGAAAACGTGGGCCTAACACTACAAACTACTTACAAACATTCGTTTGAAGATCAGGCAGAAGCTAATGTGCCAAGGCACCTTCAGCACTTTGCAGGTCTTACCTTCAAATTTGGCGGTAAAGACACTGACAAAGACGGTATTTATGATAAAGACGATGCATGTCCGCTTGAGGCAGGTCCTAAAGAATTCCAGGGATGTCCTGATACAGACGGAGACGGTATTCCTGACAAAGATGATGCATGTCCTACAGTTGCCGGCCTACAGGAGTTCCAGGGATGTCCTGACACTGATGGCGATGGTATAACTGATGCAGAAGATGCATGTCCTACAGTTGCAGGTACTAAAGCACTTAAAGGTTGTCCGGATAAAGATAGCGACGGTATTGCTGATAAAGATGATAAGTGTCCGGATGTAGCGGGTCCTAAAGAAAACGGTGGTTGCCCATGGCCAGATACTGACGGAGATGGTGTACTTGATAAAGATGACCTTTGCCCTAACGTAAAAGGTACTTCTGCTAACCGTGGTTGTCCTGAAGTTACTGAAGAGGTAATGAAAAAACTTAATGAGTATGCTAAAACCATCCTGTTTAACAGTGGTAAAGCTACCTTTAAAGAAGAAACAATGCCGGTACTTGCTTCAATGCTTGCTATCTTCAAAGAATACCCTAACGCTGATTTCAGCATCGAAGGTCATACAGACAGCGATGGTAGCAACGCACTTAACCAGACATTGTCTGAAAACAGGGCTGCTGCAGTTAAAAACTTCTTAGTAGAGAACGGTATTGCTGCCGACAGGTTAACTTCTACAGGTTTTGGTGAAACTAAACCAATTGCAACCAACAAAACTGCAGCCGGTAAAGCTCAGAACCGTAGGGTTGAAGTAAAACTTATCAAAAGGAACTAGTTTTATAACAAGTCAAAATAAATAGAAAGAACGCTCCCGATATCGGGGGCGTTTTTTATTTTTACACCATGCAAACTTTCCTTGACAAGCTTAGTACAGAGATATTAAAAAACCATGGCGGCAACCGTGCCGGCGTTACCATTGTGCTGCCTAACAAGCGTGCACGCATATTTTTGCTCGAAGCCCTTAAGCGCCAGCTGCAGGGTACCGTGTTTGCCCCAAACATAATCAGCATAGATGATTTTGTGCAGGATGTAGCCGGCATCCGCAGTATAGATACCATAGAACTGCTGTTTGAGTTTTATAATA
>JAZKDS010000072.1:0-3491 GCA_040387455.1 Bacteroidota bacterium | reverse complement strand
ATCTAAAGCCGCAGGGGCACTTGGCGGAGGGATATCCGGTGCGGGGCCATCGGTATTCGCACTAAGCAAAGGCATAGAAACCGCACAAAAAGCCGCAAAGGCCATGGCGGCTGTTTTAGAACCCACCGGTTTGCCGTTTGACGTGCATGTATCACCCATTAACCAAACAGGAATAAGGATATTATGAAATACTATAGCTTAAACAACCACAATATAACCACTACATTTAAAGACGCTGCCATAACCGGTATTGCACAGGATAAAGGCCTGTATTTTCCGGAAAGCATTCCGCAGCCGGATGCTAATTTTATAGCCAATTTAGAAAACCTGAGCAACGAAGAAATTGCCTACCGCGCCATTGCGCCGTTTGTGGGCAATGAGATTCCGGAGGCGATATTGCGCAACATTGTAAAAGAAACACTGTCGTTCCCCTTCCCTGTAGTAAAGGTGGAAAACGATGTGTATGCTTTGGAACTGTTTCACGGGCCTACTATGGCGTTTAAAGATGTGGGCGCACGGTTTATGTCGCGCTGCCTTAACTATTTTACCCAAGGCGAAGACAAGCAGATAACCATACTTGTAGCTACCAGTGGCGATACCGGCGGTGCCGTAGCCAGCGGCTTTTTAGGCGTTGAGGGCATTAATGTGGTGATACTTTACCCAAGCGGAAAAGTAAGCGATGTGCAGGAAAAACAACTTACAACCCTTGGCCAGAACATTACCGCGCTGGAGGTAGATGGCACCTTTGACGATTGCCAGGATATGGTAAAGCAGGCGTTCCTGGATGAGGAGCTTAAGGGTATAAGCCTTACATCGGCCAACTCTATAAATATTGCGCGCTGGCTGCCGCAAATGTTCTACTACTTTTTTGCGTATAAAGAACTGGCAAAACTGGGCAAACCCGTAGTGGTGAGTGTGCCCAGCGGTAACTTTGGCAACATTTGCGCCGGTATTATGGCTAAGAAAATTGGCCTGCCCATAGCTCATTTTGTGGCGTCTACAAATGCTAACGATACCGTGCCACGCTTTATGGACTCGCAGGAATATACGCCTAAAAAAACCATTGAAACCCTGAGCAACGCCATGGATGTGAGCAACCCCAGCAACTTTGTGCGTGTACTGGAACTTTTTGGTAATCAATTTGGCGATTTAAATACCGAGCTTACAGCCTACCCTTTTACCGATGAGCAAACCATCACTACCTTAAAAAAACTTTATACCGAGAACAACTACCTGGCCGATCCGCACGGTGCGGTGGGCTACCTTGGGCTTAAAAAATATATGGATGCCAACCCCGGCTACACAGGCGTGTTCCTCGAAACGGCACACCCGGTTAAATTTGCCGACAGCATTACCAATAATTTAGGTATTGAAATTGCTATACCTAAACAGATACAGGCAGTTATGGGCGGCGAGAAAAAGGCATTGGCCATTCAGGATTATGAGGGTTTAAAAGATTGGTTATTAAATAAAGATTATTTTCATAATAAATAAAGCGATTATTTGTTTTTTTAGCTAATTTTAACGACTAACTCCTTGACCTACAAAACAAACATTTATGAGTGATTCTAAAACAACAAATGTATATTACTATCAATTACTTCCTATTGAGAATGGATTAGAGCCAGCTGTAAAAAATCAGATTTTTAAAATTTGCGATAAAGAAATTTTTCAACCTCTTGATAGATATGTCAGAATCGATCATGCAGACGGCTTTGTAAATTTATATGATAGAGAGGAAAGGCTTGGCAGATATATTTTTGGAACTTTTGTTTATAATCAAACAACAAATATTCCTCCGGTTTATAATGAAGTTGAAAATAAACCTTCCCAGTTAAAAATTGGAGCATTTGACGGGTTAGGATTTGACAGTTCATTTGTTTATGACCAAAAAACGCGCATAATTGGACTTGAATCAAAAAAGCCAGGAACATCATTAAAATGTGTAACCGATTTTATTAGAAAAAATTTTAACATTAGCGATTTAGATTTTAAAATGGTTGTATTACCTGATGAATATAAAAAATTTTTAGAGGCTACTGATTATAAAAGGTTAGAAATAGATTTAGCTATTCCAAATAATGATATGGGAATATTAAAACCTAATGAAAAAAATGCTGCTAACCTTTTAGACTTAATGCAGAATTTAAAAGGCACTTCAGCCAAATTAATTATTTCTAATGGTAGATCAAGAAAAAAAAATCTTTCGATAGATAATGTTCGTCAACTTGCCCAATGGTTTAAGAAAAATGAGAAAGGCGAAGATATTGCAAAAAGTTTTAAAATAACGGGAGTCGACATTGATTCAGATAGTAATCATGTTTTTGATATTATTTCAAATCGCTTAATTACTGACTTAACAGTGGCAAAAATTAGAACTATTGGAAATTTTCAAATAAAAAGCAAATACGACCAATTAGAAGGAGATTTTTTAAGATATAGAGAACAATTAGAATTATTACAGACATAGTGACTAATTTAATTAAAATAGGATCTCTAACAATAGCCATACTATTGACATTTGCTACATACTTATTTTGTAGATACAATTGCATAAAAATAGATCTTGTAAAATTTCTTGAAATGTCAATTACTGTTTACAGCATCCTTTTAGGTTTTTTATTTACAATAACAACACTTTTACACACAATAAGCAATGAAAAAATTGAATTTATAAAAAAGTCTGGAGGAATAAACTCTATCTATTATTCATTAAAAGCTTCCATATATTATAGTTTTTTTGCTGTCTTTATCGCAATCTTTTATCTATTACTTGAAAGTTTTTTATGTGAATTCACAATCGTACAATATTCACTCATTTTTATCATATTTTCTGCCGCCTCTGTATGTTTTAATTTTATAAAAGATTTCTTTAGAATAATTATGTAATAAATATAAAATCCTATATTCCCTTTCTATCGTATTTTTTTCAATAATTTAGCGCCATCAAACAATATTTCAACCAAAAATGAAAAATACAGCGCTTACGCACATACACAAGGGCCTTGGTGCCAAAATGGTTCCCTTTGCAGGATACAACATGCCGGTTCAATATGAAGGCGTTAACATAGAGCACGAAACCGTTCGTAATGGTGTGGGTGTGTTTGATGTATCGCACATGGGTGAGTTTTTTATAAGCGGCCCCAATGCGCTGGCCCTTATACAAAAAGTTACCAGTAATGATGCCAGTGTACTTACTAATGGCCGCGCACAATACAGCTGCCTGCCTAACCAAACGGGCGGCATTGTAGACGATCTTATTGTATACAAAATTAACGACGAAAAGTATCTGCTGGTAGTAAACGCCAGCAATATAAATAAAGACTGGGCCTGGATAAGCGGCTTTAACAGCGTAGGCGCTGAGATGTATAACGCATCTGAAGAATACTCGCTGCTTGCCATTCAGGGGCCTATGGCTATGGAGGCCATGCAGGCACTTACGCCTACAGACCTTGCTGCTATTAAATACTACCACTTTGAAATAGGCGAAT
>JAZKDS010000071.1:0-2732 GCA_040387455.1 Bacteroidota bacterium | reverse complement strand
TTGGTTTTATCTCTGTCGCCACCACAACCCACAATTGTAATAAGCTGCTCATTGCGTGTACGGATGTTTTCTATAGTGCTCAGTACGTTTTCAAGCGCGTCGGGCGTGTGGGCATAATCTACAATAGCAGTAATGTTGTTATCTGATATTATAAACTGAAACCTTCCGCTAACGCTTTCAAGCTCGCTAAGCAGGCGCAATACTTCGCGGTCTTCAAGGCCCAGGTTAACCGCTGCTGCATAAATAGCCAGCAGGTTGTATGCGTTAAACGTGCCTATAAGCTTAACCCAAACTTCTTCGCCGTTTATTTTAAGTAAAAGGCCACTCAGCTGGTTTTCCAGTATGGTAGCTTTAAAGTCGGCATAGGTTTTAAGGCCGTAGGTAAGTTTTTTTGCTGCGGTATTTTGCAGCATTACCAACCCATTTTTATCATCTACATTAACAATGGCAAATGCCGATTTTGGCAAATGGTCAAAGAACGATTTTTTAACATCCCTGTACTCAGCAAAAGTACTGTGGTAATCCAGGTGGTCATGACTCAGGTTAGTAAATACACCGCCAGCAAACTGCAGCCCCTCTGTACGGTTTTGATGTATACCGTGCGAGCTTACTTCCATAAAGCAGTAATCGGCACCGGCATCTACCATCATCCTTAGGTACTTATTTATAGTAAGCGAATCGGGTGTGGTATGCGTGGCCTTATACTCTACCTCATCTACCATTATTTTTACAGTGCTCAGTAAGCCTGTTTTGTATCCTGCATTTTTAAAAAGCTGATACAGCAGGCTGGCTATAGTTGTTTTACCATTTGTACCGGTAATACCCACAAGCTTTAACTGCGCCGAAGGGTTACCATAATAATTGCTTGCCATATAGGCCAGCGCTGCGCTTGTGCTTTTAACCTCGACATAAGTAACACCTTCGTTAATTGTTTCGGGAAGTGTATCGCACACCACAGCAACAGCTCCTAAGGCAATGGCTTTTTCAATAAAGGCATGACCATCGCTTTGTGTGCCACGAATGGCAACAAAGGCATCGCCGGCAGCAATAAGGCGTGAGTCAAACTCAATCTTTGCCACGTTTATGTCTGTTGAGCCTTTTACAGCTTCAATAGCGGTTTTATATAATATGTCGCGTAAAAGCATCACAGTAATTCGAGTGTTATAAGCTGGTTTTTACTAAAGGCCACGCCCGGCTTCAACGATTGTTTTTTAACCTTTCCGGCTCCTACAACCTGTACCTTAAGCCCCATGTTGCCTAACAGCGCCACGGCATCCATACCTGTCATACCAACTATATTGGGTATTGTAGTGGTAGATGTTTTGTTTTGCTTATTATAATAGGCCGCATACAAATCGTCTTGTTTTTTTATGGCTTTATTAAGCTTTTTAACCTCGTTTGTTGTAGGCGCATCGGTAAATATTTTTTGCGCTATCCTGCGGAATACCGGCCCACTAACATCGGCGCCATAATAACCCTTACCTACGTGCGGTTTTGATATTATAACAATACAGCTGTATTGAGGTTCGTCTGCAGGAAAATAGCCTACAAACGATGATGAGTAGTACATACCGTCTTCAGTCCCTTTGCCCTTACCATAGTTTGCCTGTGCCGTACCGGTTTTACCCGCCATACTAAAATTGGGCGAATACAACTTAGACCCCGTACCCTTTTTAACCACATTGGCCAATATTGCCTTTACCTTATTAATGGTTTCCTGGCTGCATATTTTAGGGTTAATAACTTCTTTATCAAACTTTTTGATTGTTTTATCCCACTCTTTTATTTCCTGTACAAACAGCGGCCTAACCATTTCGCCGTTATTAGCAACAGCATTATACAGCGTAAGGGTTTGCAGCGGTGTTACATTAATACCATAACCAAAACCCATCCAAGGCAATGAAAGCCTTGACCATCTTTTATCTCCCGGCTGAGGGATTACCGGTGTTGCCTCTCCTTTTATAGACACACCCAGCTTACGGTCAAAATTAAAATCGGTGAGGTGTTTTAAAAACTGCTTCGGGTTATCTTTATAGTTATCATATACCGCCTGTACCAGTACGGTATTGCTTGAAAGCTCAAAGCCCCTTGCAAGCGACACTTTACCATATCCGCCTTTGTGCGAATCGCGTACATGTTTGCCAAAATATGTTATATCGCCGCCTTTAGAATCATACACCTGTGTAGTATCTACCTTACCATCTTCAAGAAGCGAAATAAGCCCGGCAAGCTTAAATGTTGAACCGGGATCCTGAGCCTCGCCCACGGCATAATTTATGGTTTCATAATATGAGCCGTCTTTAGCACGCCCCAGGTTGCTTATGGCTTTTACATAGCCTGTTTTGGTTTCCATAACTACCACACAACCATGGTCTGCCTCATAATACTCCAGTTGCTTTAACAGCGCATGGTGTGCAATATCCTGAATATAAACATCTATGGTGCTTACTATATCAAAACCGTCTACCGGCTCAATTTCGTTATTATCGGTTAGCGGTTTCCACTGGTTCTTAGCAATTTTTTGCATCATGCGGCGGCCGTCTTTACCTTTAAGGTATTTGGCAAAAGCCCCTTCAATACCCACATCACGGCCCGGATCATACCCTATGGTACGCTCGGCAATTTTACCCATGGGGTGCTCACGCACAATTTCCTGTTCTGTAATAATACCACCCTTAAAGGCACCAAGGCTAAAAAGCGGAAAGCTTTTAAGGCGCATCAGCTCTGTATAA
>JAZKDS010000070.1:7934-15706 GCA_040387455.1 Bacteroidota bacterium | reverse complement strand
GCCTTATAACTTTTGACGGAACAACACCCGTAGGCTCTTACAACATTGGCCTTTCGGCAAGCAGCTATTTCGGCACAAATAACAAGACCCTTGTATACACGGTTAGCAAACTTAACCAGGTGGTTACCTTAAACCCTGACCCGCTGCCTGTAAAACAGGTGGGTGATGCACCATTCTTTTTAGAACACAGCAATACAGCAGGCCTACCAATAAACTGGAGCAGCTCTCAAACAGGTGTAGCTACAATTGATGCTACAGGCAACATAACTATAGTGGGCCCGGGCACAACAATCATCACTGCATTTAATGATGGTAATGAATTGTACAATGCCGTTTCGGTAACACGCACACTAACTGTTAGGCAACTTCTTGTAACGCCTTCGCCTATCGCTACACTACATGCGTACCATGGGCAGGCACAAAGCAACAACACTGTTCAACTTACACAAATAACTGGTGCTAACCTTACTCCTGCTAATGGTACAATTACCGTTGCTGCTAGTACAGGCTTTATAGTATCTACAAACAACCAGGTTAGTTATGGTACTACAGGTACTGTAGCTTATACCGGTGGTGCTTTAGATCTTACAAACCCCAACATATTTGTTAAGCTTGACAGTAATCTTGCCATAGCACAATACACAGGTACGCTTACCTTTACAGGTGGTGGCGCAACTACCGTTGTAAACCTTAGCGGTACTGTAGATGCAGCTCCAAGCATAAATACAGTAGCTTCTACTTATGGTTCTTACTGTATAGGCACTACAAATACTATTACTGTAAGTTATACTACAGCGGGCAACTTTGGTACCGGCAGTTTCTATGTGCAACATTCAGATGCTACAGGTGTTTTCCCTACAGATTTTTCTAATATCATAAGTAATGCATCGGCTGTAAGCCCTATAAGTGCAACAATGCCTGCTATGCTTGCTTCGGGTAATTACAGGGTACGTGTAGTACATTTATCAAATGCTGTGGTACTTACCGGCAGTATAAATGATAATGGCAGCAACATAGGTATTATTGCCACACCTACTCTATCGTCGGTTACTACCAGCCCAGCGTGTAGCGGCTCAAACGCCGATATTATACTAAATGGCCTGACTGCTAATGCATCGTTTAATATAAATTATACTATAAATGGTGGTACAGTACAACAGGTATCTGTTACTACTAACGCCACAGGCACAGGCAGCTTAGCCATACCTGTAACTTTTGCTAATAATGGACAAGAGGTTGTTATAACAAGCCTTACCCGTAACGATGTTACTGCTGCATGTACACAAACATTCAGCACAAATAACAGTACTGCAATAACAATAGGTGGAAACACATGGACAGGCGCTGCTGCTAACCATGACTGGAATGATGCTTCAAACTGGTCTTGCGGTTCAGTTCCTACACTTGAAACACCCGTAAGCATTTCACCTTCGGCATCAAATCCTGAAATTGAAGATGAGATTGAAGTAAGCAGTCTTACTATTAACAATGGAGGTATTGTAACTGTTAAAACAGGTGCTACCCTTACAGTACAAAACGCTTTAGTAAACAATAACCAGATTATTGTTGAAAATAACGCAGCACTTGTACAAAAAACAGGATCTGTTTATAGTGGTAACGGTACTGCTATGGTAACCCGCAACAGCAACCCACTATTCAGGTTAGACTATACAATGTGGGGGGCGCCGGTGGCAGGTCAGCAACTTCAGGCATTCTCTCCAAATACAATAAGCAACCGCTTTTATACTTATGCTTATAACTGGAATGCCGCTACAAACCCAGGCACATACAGGGAGCAGTATTTTGCAGAAAATACAGCCAATAATTTTGTCCCGGGCAAAGGTTACCTTGTACGTATGCCAGATGTAGTTACAGGAAATACTGCTTATACAGATGGTACAGCAAGCCATACTTTTGAAGGTCCTTTTAATGGTGCTCTTAACAATGGTGATATACAGGTTGGAATAACTGTAACAGATCTTAACACAGGTAGTACCCTTAACCAAAACGGCCATTATATAGCCGTAGCTAACCCTTATGCATCGCCAATAAGCGTTAAAGAGTTTTTTGAACAAAACGTTAACGTGCTTGATCAGGGTAACGGTATATATTTCTGGAGGAAGAAAAATAGTGGCTCAGAGAGTAGCTATGCTCACCTTACTATGCTTGGCTTTACAGCAAACAGTGCCGAAGGTGGCGATATGGGTGGCAACGGCGGATCATTTTACTATGGCAACCAGCCAGGTGGTACAGATTCTTTCAACGCCGGATGGATCATCTCTCCTGCACAAGGTTTCCTTGTAAAATTAAAAACCGGCCTTGCTGACAATGCTACCGTTAACTTTAACAACAGCATGCGTAAACCTGCACCTGCAACAGGTGGACAGCCGTTCTTTAAAACAATGAATAATAATGATACTCCTGCAGTATCAAGGTTATGGCTTAATTTAACTAACAGTAGTAATGCTTACAGCCAGTCAATGGTAGGATACCTTAACGAAGGTACACTGGGCCTTGATTATGGTTATGATGCAAAAATTCTGGGCGATGGTTCTGCAAAACTATACTCTAAAGCTGCCGAAAACAACCTGGCCATCCAGGCAAGACCAGTCTTTGAAGATACAGATGTAGTACCAATGGGCTTCGCAGTAACAGCCGCAGGCCAGTACACCATAAACCTTGACCATGTTGATGGATTGTTTTCTGGTAGCCAAAACATATATCTTAAAGATAATATGACCGGTATTAGTGCTAACCTAAAAGAAGATGCATATACATTTACTACTGATGCCGGAACATTTGATTCAAGGTTTGAAGTAGTGTATGTTACAAGCCAACTTGGTATTGACAATCCTGAAATAAGCAACAATGTTGTTATTTACCAAGAAGGTAAAGAGATTAAAATATTTTCATCATTAATAATGGAAACAGTAACTGTATTTGACATGCTGGGCAGGAACATATATACCGAAAATGGTATAAATGCTACTGAATTTGCAAAAACACTTGTTATGGCACAAGAAGTTGCCATAGTAAAAGTTACACTGCAAAACGGTACTACAATAAGTAAAAAAGTTATAATAAAGTAATGCCCTTAAATTGATACAAGGTTCCCCGCTCATGGCGGGGAACTTTTATCTTATTAATTACAAGAACAAAAATACAGCACCTTAAAAGGTGCTGTATTTTTATTTAACTAAAGTTGGTTAAAGCTATACTTCAGTATTCAGGGTAATAACCGTATCTATAATGTGCTGTGTACTATCAGGATAATCTACACGTGGAGGAATGCCGTTTTCAAGCCACTCATTAATTACAGGGATGTATTTTGGCTTAAGTGCTTTAATAACTTCAACCCCCATACTTTTTAAAGCCTCAGCATTAAGTTGTTGCTCGTATTGGTTTTTCATAGGGATAACCAGCAGTTTTTTGCCCATAAACAATGCCTCGGCAGGTGTTTCAAACCCACCACCACACATTACACCATTACTTGCTGCCATGCTGCTTATAAACATCTCGTTGTTTATAGGATGAATGGTAATATTTTTATGTACAATCTTCTTTTTGTTATGTTTAGAGAAAACCTCCCAGGTAACATTTTTATAAACCGACAGGTTTTTAATCAGCCTTTTATCATCAAAAGCAGGTAAATAAACTGTTATATGTCCGTTATTAGTGATAGGTGATGCCCTTACAATTTGCCGTATAACAGGGGTAAATATTTTACTGCCTACTGCTTTAAAATGAAACCCATATTTATCTGTTACCGGTGCATATTGCTGTAGCAGAAGTTTGCCTATTGCATCACTTTCTTTAGGTACCGGAAACGCAGCATTAAGTACAGCTGCCTGGTGGCTTAGCCCTATGCACTGCTTGTTTTTAAGAAGGCATGCCCAGGCAGAAACGGGTTCAAAATCGTTAATAACCAAATCGTACTGCTCTACAGGCAGCTCTTTAATATTTTTGATGAATTTTCTCAGGTTGGCCTTGCGCAATGTTTTCCAGAGGTCTACCCCGCCCTTTTTACCAAAAATAAAGCTCATTCCGTTAAACTGGTATTTTATTTCAAAAGGCAGTTTTAAATCGCCCTGGATACCGCTCACTAAAATATCAACCTCACCGTGTTTTTGCAGGCAGGGTATAACATCAAGCGCCCTGCTTAAATGGCCGTTGCCGGTGCCTTGTATGGCATAAAGTATCTTCATGATTAAAAACTATTGTTATCACTCAAAAAATCAGCATACCATTTGCCTGATTGCTTTACTATACGCTCCTGGGTATCAAAGTCTACATAAACAAGCCCAAAACGAGTATGGTAACCTTCGGCCCATTCAAAATTATCTGTAAGGGTCCATACAAAATAGCCCTCAACAGGTACGCCTTCATTTTTAGCTTTCAGCACCTGTTTTAAATGATCCTGAAGGTATTGGCTTCGCAATGGGTCGGCTACATTTCCATCTATAACTACATCAGGAAATGCGGCACCGTTTTCGGTTATAATTATTTTTTTAACCTGTTTGTAAGCATTAAATTTTTTAAGCATATGGTAAATAGATTCAGGATATACCTCCCACTTCATTTCGGTTAGCGGCACGTTCCTTTTCTCGGCTTTAACCAAGGCAGCCCCTACATAAGGTGTTAGTATTGAAGCCTTTACAACCTCACGGGTATAACATTGCAGGCCTATAAAATCAAAATCAAAAGCCATATTTTCAAGATCGCCCGGCAATACATACTTTAATATCTTGCTTACAACAGGTAAATCTTCAATAGGATAGCCAAGGCCAAGAATTGGCTCTATAAATGCCCTGTTTAAAAGTGTATCTACACGCTTAGCAGCAGCTATATCGCGTTTTTTAGAGGTAGCGGCCTCAACATATGTACAAGAAAACGTGGTGCCTATATGGCCATTTTTTACATTTTTGTGTAATATCCTTCCACCTGCTGCCGTGGCAAGCGTTACATGGTGTACTGCCTTTAAATAATTGTTTATCCCTCGTTTGCCAGGGGCATGTATACCCAAAAAGTAGCCGGCGCCGGTAAAAACAGACGGTTCATTTATAACCATCCAGTTTTTAACCCTGTCGCCAAAACTGCGCGAGCAAACCTCCACAAACTCTTCAAACCAGGTAACAACCTCGCGGTTAGTCCAGCCGCCTTTAAGTTCCAGCTCATGGGGCAAATCCCAATGATAAAGCGTTACCCAGGGTTCTATACCATTTTCAAGCAGGCAATCTATAACGCGGTTATAGTGGTCTATGCCTTTTTGGTTAATGGGATATTGCCCGGTAGGCATAATGCGCGACCAGCTTATAGAAAACCGGAAATGAGGTATGTTTAGCTCTTTTAAAAGCTTAATATCATCAGGGTAAGAATTGTAAAAGTTGCAGGCGGTTTGGGCATGGTGGCCGTTTTTAATCCTGCCTTTTTGAGCAGTAAAAACATCCCATATTGAATGACCTTTGCCATCTGTATCGTGGTTACCTTCTATTTGAAATGCGGCAGTAGAAACACCCCATTTAAAATCATTACCAAAAAGCCCCCGGTTTAATGGATTCGTTTTTTCCTCCATCTATATACTACTAATGAAGATAAAATGAATGCATGGCCTTTAAAAAAAGCCATTGTTTAAATGTGGCCCAATAGTTAAACGAAAAAAGTTTCATAACAATTGTGTTTCAAACAAAGTTATGGTAACATTTCTCTAAAAATCAGCACTATAGATTATTAAAAAGTTAAGCGTTTGTTATGCACGAAGTTCATACTATATATATATTTAACAACAAATCCCGGAGAAATTCCGGGATTTGTTATAATCTATTCGAGTAAAGCTAATTTAAAATCTAAGTCACTATTCATCGCCATGTAAAAAAGCCTGGCGGTTAAGCAGTGTTTCTTCACTCTCAACATGGTTATCATCTGGAACGCAGCAGTCTACCGGGCAAACGGCAGCACATTGCGGCTCATCATGAAAACCTTTACACTCCGTGCACTTATCGGGCACTATATAGTAAATATCATCGCTTATAGGTGTATGAGGGCTATCGGCATCTACCTCTTCGCCACTTGGCAATACTAATTTGCCACGCAGTTTTGTACCGTCTTTATAGCGCCAGTCATCTGCGCCTTCATATATTGCGGTGTTAGGGCACTCCGGTTCGCAGGCCCCACAGTTTATACATTCGTCTGTTATAATGATAGCCATGGCTGTTGTCTTAGTATTAATACGTAAATTTGCAGCAAAATTACGTCCAAATCCATTCATAAGCAAGTACAATGACGTTAACAGAAACAAAAAAAGCATTTGTAGCACTGGGTAAATTTTTAAGCCAGTTTCATTTAGACAACAACCAACCAAATGAAAATGTGCCTTTTAACAATGAATTTTACGATAGTTTTTTGCACCTAATACAACTATCGCAGTCGCACAACCGCTGGTTTACACAAGAACAGGTATATTTTGCAGCCGAACAATGGGCCGAAGCACTTACACCGGAAAATCTTGACAACTGGCTAAACTCATATAATTTAGACAATGTACAGCCTAAAACCGTAGGACTTATACTGGCGGGTAACATTCCGTTAGTGGGTTTTCATGATTTTATATCGGTACTGGTGGCAGGACACAATGTGCTGGTAAAACTATCTAGCAATGATGAACATTTACTGCCGTTTTTAGCCAATTACCTTATTGCTATTGAACCACAACTGGCTCAAAGAATAACCTTTACCAAAGAAAAAATGGAAGGTTTTGATGCCGTAATAGCAACCGGCAGTAACAATACCGCCCGCTATTTTGAATATTATTTTAAAGATAAACCCAGCATCATCCGCAAGAACCGCAACTCTGTAGCGGTGCTTACCGGTAACGAAACTACAGATGAACTTACTGCACTGGGCGAAGACATTTTCCGCTACTTTGGGCTGGGGTGCCGCAATGTATCCAAGCTTTTTGTACCAAAGGGTTATGACTTTACCAAATTTTTTGAGTCGATTTTCCCGTATGGCGATATCATTCATTATGAAAAGTATGCCAATAATTATGACTACAATAAGGCCGTCTTTTTAATGAGTAATTTCAAATTGCTAGATAACGGTTTCCTTACCATTAAAGAAGACGTTAGCTACGCCTCTCCTATTTCTAGCGTATTTTATGAATTTTACCAAGATATTGATACCTTAAAGCAAAAACTTGCCACTGAACATGAGCAGATACAGTGTATAGTAGCTTCGGGTAATTTTGAGGGTGCCATAAGTTTCGGAAGCACGCAAAAACCCGGATTATCAGATTATGCGGATAACGTGGATACAATTTCATTTTTGATAAAAATTTAGCCGAATTATTTACAGAAATTTTGGTGCTTTTCCTTTCATAATTAAGAAATTTGCATCACTTTTTAAGTAACACAACAATCATGAAGAAACACAATTTTAGCGCAGGTCCATCAATCCTGCCGCAGGAAGTTTTCGAAAAATCGGCCCAGGCCATATTAGATTTTAACGGCTCAGGCCTTTCTATACTTGAAATATCGCACCGCAGCAAAGATTTTGTTGTCATTATGGAAGATGCCCGCGCCCTGGCTCTTGAGCTTATGGGCTTAACAGGCAAAGGCTACCAGGCGGTGTTTTTATCGGGTGGTGCAAGCCTTGAATTTGTGCGCATACCTTACAACCTGCTTAAAGAAGGCGGCAAAGCGGCTTATCTTGACACAGGCACATGGGCATCGGCTGCTATAAAAGAAGCTAAAAAGTTTGGCGACACCGTTGTGGTA
>JAZKDS010000070.1:0-7924 GCA_040387455.1 Bacteroidota bacterium | reverse complement strand
AGCTATATACCTAAGGGCTTTGAAGTTCCTGCAGATGCGGATTATTTTCACTGCACCAGTAACAACACCATTTATGGTACACAAATTCAGGAATTTCCTGATGCAAGCGTGCCTTTGGTATGTGATATGAGCTCTGACATTTTTTCTCGCGAAATAGATTTTTCTAAATTCGGAATCATTTACGCAGGTGCGCAAAAAAATATGGGCCCTGCGGGTACTGCACTTATAGTTATTAAAGAAGAACTGCTAGGCAAAACCGGCAGGGCTATACCATCAATACTTGATTACCAGCAGCATATAGATAAAGAAAGCATGTACAATACTCCGGCAGTATTCCCAATATATGCAGCTTACCTTACCCTGCAATGGATTAAAAATCAGGGCGGTGTTAAAGCGGTTGAGGCAAAAAATAACGCAAAGGCCACATTACTTTATAATGAAATAGACCGTAACCCGTTATTTTTGGGTACAGCCAGAACCGAAGACCGTTCTAAAATGAATGTTTGCTTCCTTCTTAAAGACGAAGCACACACAGAACAGTTTGACAAAATGTGGAAAGCAGCCGGCATAAGCGGGCTACCAGGCCACAGATCTGTAGGTGGTTACAGGGCATCTATTTATAATGCCATGCCTATAGAGAGCGTTCAGATACTTGTAGATGTTATGCAGGAACTGGAGAAAAGTATTCAGTAAGCAGCGATCAGTATTCAGTCGCAGTTTACATTCGCTTAGTGTCATTCCGACGAAGGAGGAATCTCAAAATTAAAGACTTGGTTTTCAGATCATGAGTGAAGCTCAATCTGAATTCTGAATTCTAAAATCTGAAATAAATAAAAGAATGAAAATATTAGCAAACGATGGTATCTCAAAAAGCGGTATTATAGCCTTTGAAGATGCAGGTTTTGAAGTTATAACAACAAAAGTAGCACAAGAACAGGTTGCTAACTACATCAATACTAACGATGTTGCCGTAATACTGGTGCGCAGCGCTACTAAAGTGCGTAAAGATATTATAGATGCCTGCCCGGGCCTTAAAATAATTGGCCGTGGCGGTGTAGGTATGGATAATATTGATGTGGAATATGCCCGCGAAAAAGGCATTCACGTAATAAACACACCTGCATCATCGTCTGACTCTGTGGCAGAACTTGTATTTGCCCACCTGTTTAGCGGTGTACGCTTTTTATATGATTCTAATCGTGCTATGCCTCTTGAAGGCGATACCAATTTTGAAGGCCTTAAGAAGGCGTATGCCAACGGTATTGAACTTAGGGGTAAAACCCTTGGCATTATCGGCTTTGGGCGTATAGGCCGCTCTGTAGCTCGTGTAGCACTTGGTTTGGGCATGCGTGTTATAGCATCAGATAAGTTTGTAGGTGAGGCGGCAATCCGTGTAGATTTTTATAACGGCCAGTTCATTAATGTTGATATTGTAACCGAGCCTGTAGAAGACATTTGGAAACATGCAGATTTTATTACCCTGCACGTACCTGCACAAGACGGTGGCTACGTAATAGGCAAACCGGAGTTTGATGCCATGAAAGACGGCGTGGGTATTGTAAATGCTTCGCGTGGTGGTGTTATAGACGAGGTTGCCCTACTTGAAGCGTTAGACAACAATAAAGTATTATTTGCCGGCCTTGATGTGTTTGAGGAAGAGCCTACCCCTGCCATACAGGTGCTTATGCACCCTAAGGTATCGCTAACGCCACACATAGGCGCTGCTACACTTGAGGCACAGGACCGTATAGGCACAGAGCTTGCCGAGCAAATAAGCAGCTTACTAAAGACTGAAAATTCTTAATACAGGAATTTTATATAAAATGAAAGCCATCCGTTAGGGTGGCTTTTTTATTTTGTAACCGTATGAGAAAAGCTAAAAAGCTAAGAAACTCAGAGGCTAAGCAGCTTTATTAAAAAATATCCGGATCGCCTTTACCTTCCCTTACTAAAACTGGCTCATCGCCGCTAAGGTCTATAATGGTAGAAGCCACATTATCGCCATAGCCGCCATCAATCACGGCATCAACAATATTCTGCCATTTCTCAAAAATCAGCTCTGGGTCGGTACTATATTCAATCACTTCATCATCATCGTGTATGGATGTAGACACTATAGGATTACCCAGCTGGCGCACAATTTCGAGTGCTATATTGTTATCAGGTACACGAATACCCACGGTAGTCTTTTTTTTAAAATCTTTTGGCAGGTTGTTATTGCCCGGTAAAATAAACGTGTAAGCCCCCGGTAGCGCTTTTTTCAGTATTTTAAAGGTAGAGGTATCAATTTGCTTTACATAGTCTGATATATTGCTTAAATCGCTGCATACAAAAGAAAAATTAGCCTTTTCAAGCTTAATGCCTTTTATTTTAGCTATTCGCTCTAATGCTTTACTATTGGTAATATCGCAGCCCAAGCCATAAACAGTATCGGTAGGATATATAATAAGGCCACCATCCTGCAAAATTTTAACAACTCTGGCAATCTCTTTTTCATTAGGGTTTTGCGGATATATCTTTATAAATTGAGCCATGGCAAATAGTTTAAGATGATTTATTGCGCGTTATGTTTGGCAACATGTAAAGTTACGGCACTTACGCCAATCGGGCTTAAGCAGTTAACATTTTTTAAGAAAATGCCTACTCGAAATTGTCATAAATACGCTCAAACTCTTTCCAGTTTTCCCAATCCTGGCGTTTAGTGGTAGTGTAAACGGCTTCTATACGGTCTTTAAAATTTGGGCCAATACCATTTGCCACGGCATAATCTACCACCTGCTTGTAAGAGTTGAGCATGCTTTTATAAAAAGACGCATACTTTAAATCGCGCTTAGCCGAATATTTTTGGGCAGTTTCAATATTATACAGCATTACATCGGCCACTACAAATGGGTCTACCCCCAGCGTAATGAAGTGTTTAATATATTTTTGCGCTGTACTGCGGCGCAGTTTAGGACGCTTGCCCTTTGCCGGAAAGTACTCATTTGCTATTTTAACCTTTGCTTCCTGCTCCAGTTTTTCTTCCTTAGGGTTAAAAACAAAGTCATAATAGGTCTTTACCTCGCTTATCTTTTCATAGAGCGAAAGCAGCTGTTCCTGCAGTTCTTCTTTGGGTAGTGTGGCAAGATATTTCTTAAGGTCACGTTTGCTCATAGGCCACCAAAATTACAGGTAAAATTTAGCCTGACAATAAATTCTTAAAAAGATATGGAAAAATTATATAAAATAGTATTTTTGCCATTCGTTAAATATGTGCAAAATCTAAACTAACTACTGTGGAAAACCCAAGTGCCCTGAAACTGATAAACAAGATCCAGCTTGACCTGTTTAAAACCGGCTTTAATGCGGAAACAATTGTAGCCGACCTTAAAAAACTTCGTGAATATTCACTTGAGGAAAACATTCCTGTGTTAACAAAGGCGTTACGCCTTTCTTATGAGCACATTGAGGCCAACGGTGCCTTCCTTATCCCGATACCGGATGATGAGCCCCTTGATGGCGAAGAAGCGCCTGAAACTGCGGGGAGCAGCACCGAAAACAACCTTGAAAGCCTTGAGTACCTTATATCGCTTTTTAGCGATTTAAGCCACAAGAATAATATGTCTGACCTTAGGGAATACAATAAGCTAATGCTTGAATTTTAATACCCTGATGTCTTAAAATATATAAAGCTGCCTTAGGGCGGCTTTTTTTATGCACATAATTTCCTGCAATTTAACTTTAGTAACCAAAGCTTCTTGCCTACCTTTGCACCAAATTAAACATAAAGTTATGCTACGTTTTTTCAAGATAATTGCAACCCTTGAGGGTATTTCACTATTGGTTTTATTTGGTGTGGCTATGCCAATGAAATACATATGGCACAATGAAACCCTAATGAAACCAGCCGGTTACATTCATGGATTTTTATTTATAGCCTACATCATTGCTGCTTTTATCCTGAAAGAAAGCCAAAACTGGCCTGTTAAAAAATTCCTTATCATTTGTTTGGCTTCGGTTATACCTTTCGGCACGTTTTATATTGAGTATAAGTACTTTAAAAATACGCAAAACGGCTAAATGGAGCTTTTTAACTGGGCATACAAAATTCTGCGCGACCTGCATTTTGAACGCACCACAGCGCTGTATGGCAACCTCTTTGTAAATATTGTGGTTATCATACTGGCCTGCTGCATTATAGATGTTGTGGCCAGGAAAGTACTGGTTTTTATAATGGGGTTGCTGGCAAGGCGCACAAAAACATCGTTTGACGATTTTATAGTTAAAAACCACACCCCACAGTATGTTGCCCACCTGCTGCCGCTACTGTTTGTATATAAAACAGTACCGGTTGCCCTAAAAAACTTCACCGCCTGGGAATACGTCTTCTCTAAAGGCGTAATCATTTCTATTATCTTGTTGAGCCTATGGATAATACGAAGCATATTCAGCTCACTTCGCGACTATCTTAAGCAGCTGCCGGACTACAATGATAAGCCCATAGACAGCTATATACAGGTGGTAATGATCATGTTATGGATATTTGCCATAACAGCCATGATACTCATATTGTTCAATACCACTTTTATCGCGCTGTTAAGTACGTTTGGTGCCATATCAGCCATTGTGATCTTGATTTTTAAAGACACCATAATGGGCTTTGTAGCTAGTATTCAGGTAACTGTAAACGATATTGTGCGCATAGGCGACTGGATTACCATCGAAAAATTTGGTGCCGACGGCGAGGTTATAGAGATCAATCTGGCTACCGTTAAAGTGCGTAATTTTGACATGACAAACACCACCGTGCCCACCTATAGCCTTATCTCTGACTCGTTTAAGAACTGGCGTGGCATGCTGGATAGCGATGGCCGACGCATTAAAAGGCACATACTAATCAAGGCTAACAGCGTAAGGTTCATACACGAAACGGAGATTGAAGACCTTAAAAAGATACAGCGCATAGCACCTTACCTTGCCCAGCGAAAAATGGATATTGATGAGTATAATGCAGCTAACAGCATAGATAAGTCCCTGTCTATCAACGGCCGAAACCTTACCAACCTGGGTGTTTTCCGCCAGTACATCAACAGCTATATCGAAGATTATCCGGGCGTAAATAAAGATATGACCATCATGTGCCGCCACCTGCAGCCTACAGAAAAAGGCATACCCATTGAAATATACCTGTTTACAAAAGATAAGCGCTGGCTGAACCACGAATACATCATGGCCGATATCTTTGACCATATCATTGCCTCAGTGGCTTATTTTGACCTCGAAATTTTTGAACTCCCAAGTGGAAAAGGATACATCGAAGCCTAAATAATAAACAATATTTTTCTTACAAAATATTTTTAAAAAGTGCTTAACTCTTCACTTTCGGAGTTCGGAATCGGCTATTTTGTGCATATTTTTTTCCGTTGTATTTAAACAGTCATCACATCCATTTTATCAGTTAGCTTTTCAATAAAAAACAAAGCCTCATAAATTTTTGATTTTTGCCACGCGCCAAAAAGAGATTTTGGCCCTCAACTATACTCTTTACATTTATTTACAAAGTTTACGGTTTAATTTACAAGCAAAATTCTCAGGCAAAAAAATATCAAACTAGATTCGCCGAATCAATTTGATAGAATATGAAATACTTATATGCTTTCTCGTTACTGCTTTCTCTTTACACTTCTTGTGGCAAAAGTCAGATGGAAGGAAAAAAAATTACTATTAACCCCGAAACCAAAGGTGTATTTACCCCACACGGGCCCCAATCGATAACCCGAAACATCATACAGGATAAAAAGGGTAACATTTGGATTGCCACATTTGCTGGTATTTTTAAGTACAATGGAACCTCTTTTATCCATATTACCGGCAAGATAAGTACTGCCAGCTTCTTTTCTGTTCTCGAAGACAGCAAAGGCAACATGTGGTTCGGCTCTATTGGCTCAGGGGTTTATTATTACGATGGCAAATCGTTTCAGAATTTCACCACCGGCGATGGACTTCTTAATAACGATGTTGGTAGTATTTATGAAGATAAAAAAGGCAACATCTGGTTTGGTGTTTTTGGAGGAGCAAGCCGTTACGATGGTAAATCTTTTCAAAATTACATCATCAATGGAGATGCGATGGAGGAAGATAAAACCGGGAAAACTTTTGAAAATAGGCCTCCTCATGAAGTCACTGCCATTATTGAAGACAAAACAGGCCGGTTTTGGTTTGCTACACGAGGCAACACCTTTACCTATGACGGAAAAAAATGCACCGTTTTTAGCCATGAGGGCAAACCCTTTAAAAATGTCCGTTGTATAATAGAAGATAAAAAAGGAAACATCTGGCTGGCCGGAGCTGATGGCCTCTGGCGCTATAACGGCACTACTTTTACCAATTTCACGCAAAATTTTGTAGGCTATGTCTACGAAGACCGAAATAGGAATATATGGACAAGTGCTGAAAAGGATGATAAAAAAGAGTGGGCACTTTCCCGCTATGACAAAAAATCCTTATCTGACAGCAAGCCTAAGCCAACCGAAATAACAACCCAACCAATGTATTTCGGGATTTTAGAGGCTAATGATGGCAGTATCTGGTTTGGAAGTTTGGATGGTGTGCATCGTTATAACGGAAATGCCATTACGAACTTCAAAGATATTGAAGGCCCAGAATAAGGTAGTGCTGATTTTAAAATCAATTATTAATCAATAAATATTTAGTATGAAAAACAAGCTAACCAAGTACCTAATTTTAAGTATTGCCCCTTTTTTCTTCAGTTGCGGTGGCCCTGTAAAAGACCAAAATAATGCAGCAGGAAGCTCTGCACCCGCAGGGCAAAAATACAATATAGACAGAGGCCAAAGTATAATATCATGGAAAGGTTCCATGCTAATTGGCACAAATTCTCATTCAGGATACATCTATATCTCAAAAGGACATTTGATGATTAATGACGATGTACTTGTAGGCGGCGCAGCTACAATTGACATGAATACCATTGAAGAAAGCACACATAAAGGTGAAAACGACCTTGTTACACACTTAAAATCGTCTGATTTTTTTGATGTTGAAAAATTCCCGGTTTCTACAATAGCAATTACCGGGTCTGCACCGGCAAATGATGATGTTGTAAAAGTTACAGGCAACCTAACCATAAAAGGCATTACACACCCCGTTACTTTTCCGTCGAAAATAGCGGTTAAAGACGGTATTGCCAAAATGAGTGGCAGGCTGGTTATTGACAGGACACAATGGGATGTGCGTTATCAATCAGGCAAGTTCTATGATCTTTTAGCCGATCAAACCATGTCAGATTCCATTGCCTTCCACATCAACATCGTAGCAAAAAAATAATTATTTCGTCAGTACCAAAACCAGTCCGCCTTCTGCCCCCAGGTAAAATTCCTGCTTTGTAGTACGGCTTACGGTAAGGGTATCGTGCGTATAAGCCTTTGCATCGGTTGCCGTCTTGTCATTATCATGGTATACCTGCACGGTGTAGTTACCACCATCGGGCAAAAATGAAAAATCTATAGTTATATCCCGGGCGGCGTGGTTGGTCATGGCGCCCACATACCAGTTGTTGCCTTTTTTGCGGGCCGTTACTATAAACTGGCCTACCTCGGCATCCAGCGGCAGGGTTGCATCCCAGGTGGTAGGCACTTTGCTCAAAAACTCCATGGTGTCAGGGTACTTGTCATATTCGGTAGGCGCATCGCACAAGTACCCAAAATATTGGTCAAACACCACATACATAGCCATTTCGTGCACACGTGTACCCATACTGTTAGGCACACCGTGCGGTATAGGCACAAACGCACTACGGTGCACGTTGCGCATAGAGCCCGGCGTAAAATCTAGCGGGCCCGCCAGCATGCGTATAAACGGAAACTGCACATGGTAGTCAGGGTTTGGGGTTTCAGGCGCAGATTGTCACGCCAGACTGGTTTCT
>JAZKDS010000069.1:4918-5979 GCA_040387455.1 Bacteroidota bacterium | reverse complement strand
CGTTTTTTGTCATAAACTAGATTAGAAAATTTAATATTTTGTGATGTTAGCTTTTGGTTAAGCGATGAAAGTTGTTACATTTGCGTTGTTTTTACTCAATCTAAATAAGACAACTAATATTATTATGAAAAAAATTTCTTTTAGCCTTTCGTTGCTTGTGGCAGGATTGCTTACAGTATCGTGCAGCAATAACGACGACAGTTCAACCAGCCAAAACGTTACTAAAGCACAGGTAGTTGAAAATTATGCCAATATAGTATATCAAAATTATAAGGATGCTTATGATGATGCTGTTGAACTGGAAGCTGCTATAAACAACTTTACAACTAACCCTACCGATGATAACTTTACAGCTGCCAAAAATAAGTGGAAAGCTGCCCGCGAAAGCTATGGTACAACAGAGGCTTTCCGTTTTGCAAATGGTCCTATTGATGATGAAAACGGCCCAGAAGGCTTGCTGAATGCATGGCCTCTTGACGAAAATTATATTGATTACGTAGAAGGTAATGCTACAGCCGGAATTATAAACCATTCTGATATTTATCCTGAAATTACTAAAGACCTGCTTGAAAGCCTAAATGAAGATGGTGGTGAGAAAAACATTAGCGTAGGTTATCATGCTATTGAGTTTTTACTTTGGGGCCAGGATTTAACGGACCCTGCTGATAATATGCCGGGCCAAAGAGCTTATACTGATTTTGTTGATGGCGATGGCGGTACTGCAGCTAACCAAAATAGAAGGAGGGATTACCTTAACGTATGTGCTGATTTGCTTACAGACCACCTTACCTATCTTGTTGACCTTTGGAAAGAAGGCGGCAGCTACAGGGCTACTTTTCTTGCATTTGACGATGATACAGCCCTGCAAAACATATACCTTGGTATAGTTACACTTGCCGGTAGCGAACTTGCCGTTGAGCGTATGGAAGTTGCACTTCAAAATATGGATCAGGAAGATGAGCACTCTTGTTTTAGCGATAACACACATCGTGATATTGCCCTTAACTTTCAGGGTGTAATAAATATATACAAAGGCCGCTATGGTACTATTACAGGACCTG
>JAZKDS010000069.1:0-4908 GCA_040387455.1 Bacteroidota bacterium | reverse complement strand
ATGTGCTTGTGTATCAGGCTAACAAAACTGTTTATGAAGAAACGGATGATGCTATAGAAAGTACAGAAGATGCCATACAGGCTATACTTACACCATTTGACCTTGCTATTAAAGGTGGCCCAACATCTACAGAAGGTGCTAAAGTAGCTACAGCAGTAGATGAGCTTCAGACTCTTGCTCAAGAGTTACTTGCCGGTGCAGCTGTGCTTGGTGTAACTGTAAACGGTTAATTTTTAAAAAAATACTAAAGTTTTAAAAGAGTGCCCTACATTTGCGGCACTCTTTTGCTTTTTAGATATTATGAATAAAAAATTTGTGAGCTGCCTGTTTATCTTAAGTACCTTATTAGCAAGTTGCAGCAATGAGACGGATGATTATGTACCTGTTTCTGCCGAAGAGGGAGAACAATATTCGGGTGGTACAACTACGGTTTTAAACGCAACCCAGGAGGCTTTTGGCTTTGCATCATCTACATTAACGGCAGATGAAGCTACCGATTTTGGCGTTGGCAATTCATTTTTTCGTCAAAGTTGGGTTTCGGCACCGGCATCTACTACTGCCAGAGATGGGCTTGGCCCCTTTTTTAACGCAGTGTCGTGCTCTGCCTGCCACTTTAAAGACGGCCGTGGCCGTCCGCCTGCTTATGACGGAGAACTGGGCAAAGGCCTGCTCTTACGCTTTAGTATTCCCGGTTCTGATAGTTTTGGCGGTGCGCTTTCCGATGGTATTTATGGACATCAGTTGCAGGATAATGCTATTTTAGGGTCAACCATAAAAGGGAAGATGAGTATTACTTATCAAACCGTTACCGAAACACTGGCAGACGGTACAGTTATAGAACTCCAAAAACCAATATACCAGGTTAATAATCTTGGCTATGGAGCTTTAGCTGCTAATGTATTGATATCGCCACGTGTGGCTAACCAAATGGTGGGCCTTGGTTTGCTTGAGGCAGTGCCACAAAGCATATGGCTAAGCTTTGCCGATGAAAATGATAGCAACGGCGATGGCATTTCCGGCCGTGCTAATTATGTATATGATGTTGAAAGTAATTCGCTTAAAATGGGTCTTTTTGGTTGGAAAGCCAACCAGCCCAGCATTAAGCAGCAAGTTGCCGCAGCATTTTTAAATGATATGGGCATTACTTCAACGCTATTTCCTAATGAATATGCACCTACGGGTGTAGATATAAGCGGTATACCTAATGGTGGCTCGCCAGAAATTCCGGACGTGGCTTTTAACAGGGTAGTATTGTATTCTCAGTCACTTTCTGTGCCTATGCGCCGCAATTATAATGATGCGAGTGTACTTAATGGTAAAAAGATATTTGGCGAAATGAATTGTATTGCATGCCATAAACCTAAAATGGAAACGGGTAACAATTATGCCATTGCAGGTTTAAGGAACCAAACTATAAGGCCGTATACCGATATGCTTTTGCATGATATGGGAGCCGGGCTTGCCGATGGAGCTGCTGATTATCTTGCTACAGGTAACGAATGGCGCACGCAACCCTTATGGGGTATTGGTCTTATAGAAACCGTAAATGGCCATACACGCTATTTGCATGATGGCAGAGCACGTAACCTTACCGAAGCTATTTTGTGGCACGGAGGCGAAGCGGAACAGGCTAAAGATGCCTTTAAAGCGCTAAGCGCTCAGGATAGGGAAGATGTGCTTAAATTCCTGAATTCGCTATAAAAATAAGCCTATAAAATAAAAATGCCGGTAAAGTTTACTTACCGGCATTCTTTCTAACTAACCCTAACCAAATGTGAGAAAACTATTTATTGAGACGCAAATTACTCAAAAATAAATGACACCAATGTTAAGGATATGTTATATGTATTAGCTTGCTTATTAATATTTTAGCCTTTTTTATCCTGCAATGCAAAAACCTTTTTTAGCAATACAGATGTTCGCTCGTTAATGTTATTGCGTATCTCTTTTTCTTCTACAGCAATCATTTTAAATACGCCTTCCAAAGCTTTATTAGTTACATAGTCTGTAAGATCAGGATTTACCTTTTGTACCAGCGGTACCTTGTTATATTGCGTTATTATGTTAGCCCAAACCTTATCAGCCCCCACTTTATTGAATGATGATTTTATAACCGGGTTAAACTTAGTATACAGCTGCGATGTAGTTGAAGTTTGCAGGTAACTGGTGGCAGAATTATCTGCGCCAAGCAAAATGTTCTTAGCATCGTTAAACGTCATGTTTTTTACAGCTGAAACAAATATGGGTGTAGCCTCTTTAACCGCATCTTCGGCAGCACGGTTCATCATTTTAAGACCCTCGTCAGCCAGGCTTGAAAGCCCAATATCGCGTAAGGTTTTATCTACCTTTTGCAGTTCTGCAGGCAATAAAATTTTTACAAGGTTGTTTTTATAAAAACCATCAGTAGCGGTTAGTTTGGTAACCTGCTGGTCTATACCTTTATCAAGCGCTTCTTTAAGGCCAGCGGCTATATCAGCGTTAGAAATCCCGGCCTGTGGAAACTGTGCGGCTACCTGCTGTAATTCGGCACAGCCAGAAAACATAAAACAGGCGGCCACTATAGGTACAATTAGTCTTTTCATGTATTGGTGTGTTTACAAGTTTAGTCTTGTAAAGCAAATACTTTTTTAAGCAAATCTGAAGTTCGTGATGATAAATTTGTCCTAATATTTTTTTCCTCTACAGTAATCATTTTAAAAACACCGTCAAGTGCTTTATTGGTCACATAATCAGTAAGGTCTGGGTTTACTTTTGTTACCAGTGGCAGGCCATTGTATTTTGTGATGATTTTTTCCCAAACGGCATCAGCACCTACTTTGCTAAGCGATATTTTAACCACAGGGTTAAATTTGGTATACAGCGGCGATATTGTAGTTTTTTGTAAATAGGTTGTGGCAGAGTTATCTGCGCCCATCAATATATTTTTAGCATCAGTAATAGTCATGCTGGTAATGGCATTTACAAAAATTGGGGTAGCTTCTTTAACAGCGTCTTCGGCGGCACGGTTAAGCATTAACAGGCCTTCATCGGCCAGGCTGGCCATGCCCAACTGGCGCAGTTTTTTGTCTACTTTTTGAAGCTCGGCCGGCAAAAGGATTTTTACCGCTTCGTTTTTATAAAAGCCATCTGTAGCGGTAAGTTTGGTAACCTGGTCGCTCACACCTTTGTTCAGTGCTTCTTTAAGCGCAGCACCTATATCTGCATTATTTAAAGATACGCCTGTAGCGCCCGTAATCTTTTCTTTCCCTTTATTCAAAAGTTCTTTAACCTGGGCATTAGTGCCAGTACTTAAAGCTATGAGCATCAATAGCAGTAGTGCAATTTTTTTCATTGTATAAGATTTTTCCCAAATATAAACAAAAACCGTTCCTTTAATTATTTGTTTACCTCGATATAAGAGGTGTAAGCCGCATTTATAAAGTGTTAAAATAAAACAGGCTTTTGGATATGTCATTATAGCCAAAATCGATGTAACTTACCATAAATTTATTTTATCAAATATTAAATTTGCTAAGTATAAATCTATTAACAGTAAACAATCACAACATGGAAAAAGATAAACTTACCACAGCATCCGGACGACCTTATGCCGAACATGAAAATTCTCAGACTGTAGGGGCTCGCGGGCCTGTATTATTACAGGACGTTATCCTCCATGAAAAAATGGCGCACTTTAATCGTGAGCGCATTCCTGAGAGGGTAGTGCATGCAAAGGGTTCGGCGGCGTTTGGTACGTTTACAGTTACCCATGATATTTCAAAATATACAAAGGCAAAAATATTTGACCGCATAGGCAAGCAAACCGAAATGATACTGAGGTTTAGCACTGTAGGCGGTGAAAAAGGCTCGGCAGATACGGAGCGCGACCCACGTGGTTTTGCCATGAAGTTTTATACCGAAGATGGTAACTGGGATCTTGTGGGCAACAACACACCGGTTTTCTTTGTAAAAGATCCTAAAAAATTCAGCGATTTTATACACACTCAAAAACGCGATCCTTTTACCAATATGAAATCGCCAACCATGATGTGGGATTTTTGGTCGCTCAACCCGGAGAGCCTGCACCAGGTGCTGATATTGATGAGCGATAGGGGTACACCTTATGGCTATCGCCACATGCACGGCTTTGGCAGCCATACATTTAGCCTTATAAATGACCAAAATGAAAGGTTTTATGTAAAATTCCACTTTATTACGCAGCAGGGCGTTAAGAACTTTACCAATGATGAAGCTGCCGCAATGAAGAGCCAGGATCCTGATTTTGCACAGCGCGACCTTTTGGAAAACATTGAGAACGGTAACTTCCCGAAATGGGCATTAAAAATACAGGTAATGCCTGAGGCTGAGGCCAAAACATATCACTTAAATCCATTTGATCTTACTAAAGTTTGGCCGCATGCCGATTATCCGTTGATAGATGTGGGCGAGATAGAGCTTAACCACAACCCGGATAATTATTTTCAGGATGTAGAACAGGCTGCTTTTGCGCCATCGCATATTGTAGACGGTATAGGCTATAGCCCTGATAAAATGCTACAGGGCAGGCTATTGAGCTATCCAGATGCACAGCGCTATCGTTTAGGTGCTAATTACGAGCAAATTCCGGTAAACCGTTGCCCTTATATGACCAATAACTACCAGCGTGATGGGCAAATGCGTGTTGATGGCAACGGTGGCAGGAGGCCTAATTATTCTCCTAATAGCTTTGATAACATTCAGGCCGACCAAAGTTATAAAGAGCCGGCATGGGAGCTGGAAAGCCTTACGGCAGACTGGTATGACCGCAATGCGCCGGGCGAAGACGACCATTATACACAACCGGGTAACCTATTCCGCCTTATGGATGATGGAGCTAAGCAAAACACTATAAGCAACATAGTAGGCGCTATGAGCGGTGTTGATGGGCCT
>JAZKDS010000068.1:0-32387 GCA_040387455.1 Bacteroidota bacterium | reverse complement strand
GCTAAGTAAAAAAGTTATGGCGCTTGCCAAATCCTGCGTACTGCCTATTTGTTTAAGCGGATTTCGGTTTTTACCGGCTTCTGTCTTTTCGGGCGAGCCAAGCAGTTTTTCAGCCAGGGGCGTATCGGTAAGTGATGGTGCTATGCAGTTTACCCTTATTTTAGGGGCAAACTCTGCCGCCAGCGACCGCGTCAAACCTTCAACCGCGCCTTTTGCCATAGCTATAGATGCATGAAACGGCATGCCTGTTGCCACCGCTACGGTACTAAAAAACAGTATGGCCGGCGCATCGGCAATTTTGAGGTTAGGTAAATAGGCCTGTACAAAAGCTGCTGCCCCAAGTGCACTAATGCCAAAATCTAAACTAAAATCGGTTTCGCTAATGCGGTTAAACGGCCTCAGGTTTATGGTTCCCGGAAAATAAGCAACGCCATCTACAGCGCCTTCAATTTTTGGGAAATTGCCAAACCCATAATTTTCTACAGTATAAAATTCGTCATACCCTTTATTATCGGCACTACGCGATATACCTATTACCTTATACCCCCGGCTTTTTAAAACGGCTGCCGCCTGTACTGCCATTGCAGAAGATGCCCCTGCAAAAATGTATGTGCGCTGTGCCATTATCGTTTGCTTATTTTGTTAGAAGATATGGCGCGCTGCCTGCTGCATTTAAAACGGTCAATAGCGCTACTGCGTTTTTTAGCATGCTTGGTGTGGCAATTTTCTACACGGGTGCGCCACAGCCTGTAGCTGCTAAACTTCAGGGTTTTTTTCATGATTTCCTTAACGCGGTCTTCTGTAAGGCCAAATTGGTAGTATATGGCTTCAAAAGGGGTGCGGTCTTCCCAGGCCATTTCTATAATACGGTCCGTATCCGTTTCGCTACGGGTTTGTTTAGGGGCAATAACAGGTTTAAGTGCCATTTGGGTTGTTTTGGTATAAACCCAAAATTACTTCAAAACCACATGCGCGCGTTTAAACCGCAATAATTTAGGAGTTGTTTAAGGGGCTGAAATGTTTACCGGAATGTATTCCTTAACAGGGTATCCCGTAGCGATTTTAATTTTGGCAGCAATAATGATAGACGGGTAATGCCAGCTATAAAGGCTATTCCCCTTGTCATATTGAAATCTGCATAAATCCGCTACATCCATTTTCCATTGCAAACAAAAAAAGCCCGCTGATGAATTTCAGCGGGCTTTGTTATATCAGGTTATAAAGACTATCCTAAAAACGGGTACCTGTAGTCTGTAGGCGATACAAATGTTTCTTTAATGGTGCGTGGCGATACCCAGCGGTATAGGTTAAGCACAGAGCCTGCCTTATCGTTAGTGCCACTTGCGCGTGCACCGCCAAAAGGCTGCTGGCCCACAACGGCACCCGTAGGTTTATCGTTTATATAGAAGTTACCTGCGGCGTTCTCAAGGGCTTTTGTAGCCTCTTCTACCGCATATCTGTCTTGGCTAAAGATAGCGCCTGTAAGGGCGTAAGGCGAGGTTTCGTCAACCAGTTTAAGCGTTTCTGCCCATTTGGCATCTTCATACACATATATGGTTAGCACAGGGCCAAACAATTCTTCGCGAAGCGTTTCATATTGAGGGTTTGTGGTAACAATAACCGTAGGCTCTATAAACCAGCCTATAGATTTGTCATAACCACCACCTACAATAACCTCGGCATCATTGGCAGCCTTGGCCTCATCAATATATTTGGCAAGCTTGTTAAACGAGTTTTCGTGTATAACGGCCGACACAAAGTTAGTAGTGTCTTCCGGCGATCCCATTTTAAAGCTTTTTATATCTTTAATAAGCAGCTCTTTTACCTGCGGCCATATCGACTGCGGAATGTAAGCCCTTGATGCAGCGCTGCATTTTTGTCCCTGGTATTCAAAAGCGCCACGGCTTAGTGCAGTAGCTACTTCGGCCGGTATAGAGCTTGGGTGAGCCACCACAAAGTCTTTACCGCCGGTTTCGCCCACTATGCGTGGGTAGCTTTTATAGTTGCCCACGTTTGCGCCTATTTTAGCCCAAAGGTCGTTAAACACACCGGTAGACCCTGTAAAGTGAACACCTCCAAAATCGCGGTTGTTTATAAGCGTTTCGCTAATCATGGCTGCGCTGCCGTGTACCATGTTTATAACACCTGCCGGTAAGCCAGCAAGTTTAAACACTTCCATAATAACCTGTGCGCTATATACCTGGCTGGCGCTTGGTTTCCATACCACTACGTTACCCATAAGGGCAGGGGCAGCAGGCAGGTTACCACTAATAGCTGTAAAGTTAAAGGGGGTAATGGCATACACAAAACCTTCTAAAGGGCGGTACTCAAGGCGGTTCCATATCCCTTCGCTCGATATAGGCTGCTGGGCATAAATCTGGGTCATAAACTCAACGTTAAACCTCAGGAAGTCTATAAATTCGCATGCGGCATCAATCTCGGCCTGGTGTACCGTTTTAGCCTGGGCTATCATGGTGGCAGCATTTATTTTAGCGCGGTATGGGCCTGCAAGCAGCTCGGCCGCTTTAAGAAAGATACCGGCCCTGTGCTCCCAGCTAAGGGCAGCCCATTTTGTCCTGGCCTCCATAGCGGCGGCAATAGCCTGCTCTATGTGTTGCTTTTCGCCTTCGTGGTAAGTGCCCACAACTTTTTTATGGTCAAATGGCGGGCGAATGTCTTTGGTTTTTCCGGTACGAATTTCTTCGGCACCAATGTATAGCGGCACATCTACGGTGCTGTTGTATAATTCTTTAAAAGTGGCAAGTACCTGCTCACGTTCTTTACTGCCGGGGGCATAGCTTTTTACGGGTTCATTAACGGCTTTTGGTACGTTGTAAATTCCTTTAGGCATAGTTGTAAATGTTTAGTTGTTTAAACAATACAAATGTACAAAGAATTATGCACATGTTATTTGCACAATTTATAGCGTAAAAGAATATTAAGGATGATTGTTTAATTTTTTCGCCAAAAGCGGCGATATCATTTCATATTTCACAAAGATGAGTGAAGCTGTTTAAGATGCACATCACGCATATTTCCACGAATTTTTAGATGCAGCCTTGTGTTCTTAAAGCGAAGCGTTTATGCTGCGGCCTTCGTGTAAATGCCTTAGTGACCCTTGTGGTAAAAAGAAAATTAATTCAGTGCAAAAGGAGCACTCAGTCTAAATGTGGGTACAATAACTTTAAAAGCACGTGTGGTGGTAAAGTTAATCATGCTAAAATAGCCCCTCATGGCCCCAAAAGGCGATGATAGCAGGCAACCGGAGCTGTAGGTGTGTTTTTCGCCGGGTTTTAATACGGGCTTTTTGCCTATTACGCCTTCTCCGTCTACAATTTCAAGATCGTTTAAGGAGTCGTATATTTCCCAGTGGCGGGTATTAAGCTGTACAGAGTCTTTGCTTTGGTTTTCTATGGTTATTTCATAGCTAAAAGCAAACTGAATGCGGTAGTTTTTAAAGTATGTGCCTTCAAAACTTGTAGATACCGATATTTTTATGCCTCTTGTTATTTGTGATACCATGCCGCTGTGCGTTAGTTCTTTGCAAAAATACAAAATATTTATAGCGTGGCTAAAGTACGAATATTAAATTAAACCCAAATAATTTTTAACTCTTTGGTGTTTAGTTAATAATGTTCTGAGAGTTAGCAGTGCCACGGCCTATAACCCTATCATAACGTTCATTATTTTGCCTGTAGTATACAAAAATGTTGTATTCGTCTTCCGTTTGGTAAAAATTGCCGTCTACCGCATGGGCATCGTCTACCTTACCGTTTTTATCGGCGGCAATATACATAAAGTTGGTAAAGCCCTGCTTAATCATAATAGCCTTGCTGTAAGTAGCCGTTTTAGCATCATAGTCCAGCTTATATTCGTCGGCTTTAGAATAGTTGTTAAACATGCCGCCCACATAAATGTCATTCTTTTCAAAATAGGCCGGGGCGCTCATTTTAAAGAAAACCCAGGCATAATCGGCCTCCAGGTTTTGGTCTGTAACGCTCAGGTTTATGTTCTTTATTAAAAAATTGCCATTAACATCCGGAAAGTAGGTGTAGGGCTTGCTGGCGCGCGCTTCGCTGGTATACAAAATGGTATTGTATATTTCGCCGGCATCAATGCGTGCAATATTATTTACGGCATTACGTATGTCTTTATTGTCAAAATAAAGGTATTCGTTACCGGCCCAAAACTGGGTTTCTTTATCATATTTATAAATCAGGTCGTTACCTATGGTGTACTGCGGCTTAATGTTATAAATGGCATTGTCAAAACGCCCGTTTTGATACAATCCCACCTTAACGTTTTGCAACGGACTCTGAAACAGTATAGCTTCGCTTTTTATGGCAAAATCAAGATTGTGCTTTTCATCGCGCACCTGCATATCGCGTGCGCGCTTTACCTGTAAGGGCACGGCCACCTGCTCATCATAAACAATAAATCGGCGGGTAAAAATTACCTCGCGGTCATCATTCATAATCTTGAGTATGTAATTGCCTGTTATTTTAAGGCTGGTAAATTTATTAGGTATAGACAGCTCATAGCGCGAATAAATCTGCAGCGTATTAAATGAGTTGTTATAATTCTGTATCCTTTGGTTGTCAAAACCCTGAATATAATCGTTTACCGATAGCTGGCTGCTGGGTGTCCAGTCATAATTACAATGCACAATGCTGTAGTAATAGTTTGCCTCGTTACCAAAAAGGTCATCAAACTGTAAGGTAAATGCCTCGCCTAACCTAAAATAAGGGTACACGTTTTCGCTGTTTTTTAAAAATGAAACGGTTTTAATATTGTAGGGTGGGGCTATTTCCTGCTGAACCTGTGCGTTTGTAAATAGAGTAGTTAACAGTAAGGCTATCGTGGCAAGCCGGCTAAGGGCGCTATTCATTTGCTTAATGATGTTTGTTCTTGAACGTAAATATACTAATATTATTATAATTACGCCCTTTAAGTAGTTTCATCAATAAAATAAGGTGTTTAAACGGATTTATTTAAGTTAACAATATACTAAAACACTTTTTTAGTAGTTTTATTAAGAATAAACCAACATACCAATAACGCATGAAAAATATTAAATTGTGGATGTTCCTCATTGCTGCGCCCATCCTGGTTACAGCCCAGGATCTGAAAGGCAGCGATCCTATTCCGTTTGACCCGGCCGTTCGCACCGGAAAACTGCCCAACGGGCTTACCTATTACATCAGGAAGAACGCCAAGCCAGAAAACAAAGTAGATTTAAGGCTGGTTATCAACGCCGGCTCAATTCTTGAAAACGACGATCAGCAGGGCCTTGCCCACTTTATGGAGCACATGTGCTTTAACGGCACAAAGCGTTTTCCTAAAAACGCACTGGTAGACTACCTGCAAAGCATAGGTGTTAAATTTGGTCAGCACCTTAACGCTTATACCAGTTTTGACGAAACAGTATATTTTCTGCCCATACCGAGTGACGACCCTGCAAAACTTGAAAAAGGCTTTCAGGTTATAGAAGACTGGGCGTTTAATGCGGTACTTACACCCGAAGAAATTGACAAAGAGCGTGGCGTAGTATTAGAAGAATACCGCCTGGGCCTTGGTGCCGAAAAACGCATGATGAAGCAGTTTATGCCTAAAATGATGTATAAGTCGCACTATGCCGACAGGTTACCCATAGGGCAAAAAGAAATTCTTGAAAACTTTACCTACGATAAAATAACCAGCTTTTACAAAGACTGGTACAGGCCAGACCTTATGGCGGTTATTGTAGTGGGCGATATTGATGTAGATGCCATGGAGAAAAAAGTGAAAGAGCACTTTGCATCTTACCAAAACCCTAAAAACGAAAAGCCACGTAAAGTGTTTGATGTGCCTAATCACGAGCAAACATTTGTATCTGTAGAAAGCGATAAAGAGGCTTCGTCTTCTCGTGTGCAGCTTATCTATAAAGACTATAAAGACCCTAAGAAAGTTGTTACTATTGATGATTTAAAAGCCGAAATAAACGAAGGCCTTTTTAGCACCATGCTAAACAACAGGCTTAATGAGCTTACAAATGCGCCTAATCCGCCATTTACCTTTGGCTACAGCTACCACGGTGGCACTTATGCCAGGACAAAAGAGGCCTACCAGTCTTTTGCAATGGTATCTGAAGACAAACAGCTTGATGCTCTTAAAGTGCTGGTGCAGGAAAATGAGCGCGTGCGCAAATTTGGTTTTACGCAAAGTGAGCTCGAAAGGGCCAAGTCAGAATACCTGGCCATGATAGAGAGCCAGTATAACGACAGGGATAAAATGGAGTCTGAAACCTTTGTGCAGGAATACCAGGGACACTTCCTGGAGGCAGAGCCGGTTCCGGGTATAGTGTGGACCTATGATGCATTTAAAAAAGTATTGCCACAGGTAAAGCTTGAAGACCTTAATAACCTGGTAAAAGACTACGTTAAGCCCGATAACAGGGTGGTTATACTTACAGGTCCGGAAAAAGAAGGCCTTGTTAAGCCTACAGAGCAGCAGGTGCTTGCCGCACTTAATGTAGATACCGATGCACTTACACCGTATGAAGACAGCGAAATTGCAGCAGGCCTTTTAAGAAACGAAGTGAAAGCGGGTACCATTAAAAAGAAGGAAACCAATAAAAAATTAGGTACCACTACACTAACGCTAAGCAACGGCGCTAAAGTAACCTACAAAAAAACCGACTTTAAAAATGATGAGGTTTTAATGGAAGCAGTAAGCTTTGGAGGCAGCAACAAGTTTAGTAATGCTGATTATAAAAAAATACAGTTTGCTACAAACGCACTTACCGAGGCTGGTTTTAGCGGCCTTAAGCTTAATGATATCAACAAGTACATGACGGGCAAAATTGCCAGTGTATATCCTTACATAGGCGGTACTACCGAAGGTCTTAGCGGTAACGCAACACCTAAAGACCTTGAGTACCTGTTCCAGATGACGCATGCTTATTTTACTGATCTTAACCTTGATAAAGAGGCGTTTGAAACGTATAAACAAAAGCAGTCAGCCTTTTACAAAAACCTTTCTTCTCAGCCTAATTTTTACTTCCAGCAGGAATTTTACGGCTTTTTGTATAAAGATAACCCAAGGTTTAACGGCATAATACCTACCGATGCAACCTGGGCGACTACTGATTATGAGCTGGCTTACAATAAATACAAAGAGCGTTTTGCCAATGCAGCCGACTTTGAGTTCTTTTTTGTGGGTAACATAGATGATAAACTTATGGAAGAGTATGCTGCTAAATACATAGCGTCTTTACCTGCCACCGGTCAAAAAGAAAAAGCCGATGACCTGGGTTACCGTCTTGCTAAAGGAGAGATTAAAAAAGTGGTAAACAAAGGTACCGACCCTAAAAGTAATGTAACAATTATGTATTATGGCGATACTAAGTATGATGCTAAAGAGGCTGTAGCACTACAGGCCTTGGGCGAAATACTTACCATAAAATTACTTGAGCAGCTTAGAGAGAACGAAAGCGGCGTATATGGCATTAATGCACGTGGCAGCATGGGCAAAGTACCATACGGTTCTTATAACTTCAACATCTCGTTCCCGTGTGGTCCTGAGAATGCAGAAAAGCTAACGGCCAGCGCCCTTGCAGAACTGCAGAAAATTATAGACAACGGCCCGGAGGCTAAAGACCTTACCAAGTTTAAGGAAGCCGAGTTGCTGGACTATAAAAAAGATATAAAAGACAATAACTTCTGGCTTAGTTATTTTGAAAAATCATTTATTAACGGCTCTAGCCCCGAAGAGATTTTTGCGATAGAGAAAAAAGTAAATGATGTAACGGCCAAAGACGTTCAGGCGGTAGCTAAAAAATACCTTACTAAAGATAAAGTAATTGGTATGCTGATGCCTGAAACAAAATAATCTTTAATTTTTGTTTTTTAGAATTGCAAAACCCCGCTGGTACGTACCGGCGGGGTTTTTATTTTGCAGATGATTAATACAATAGCCAATAATTAATCCTTGTAGCATATTGGTATAATCTCTCCTGGGGCTAGGCAATAACGCGCTACATCGTCAGGACTAATCTTTTTAGTATAATCTTCTTCTGTAACCCTAAAGCCTATGCTGCGCAGCTTGTCAAAATAATCACGGCCATAAACACGCACGTGGTCATATTGTCCAAAAATGCGCTGCCGCTCTTTTGGGTCGGTTATGCTGTTGTCTTCAAAAGTAGTTTCCCTTTTTAAATCCTGTGGTATTTGTAAAATAGCCATACCACCCGGTTTCAGCACGCGGTATAGCTCCTGCATGGCCTTGGTGTCATCCGGAATGTGTTCCAGCACGTGGTTGCACAAAATAAGGTCATATTCATTGTCCTTAAACGGCAGGTTGCATATATCGGCCTTTACATCTGCCAGTGGCGAATATAAGTCGGTGGTGGTATAATCCAGGTTGGCCTGTTTACGGAAACGCTTATAAAACGCCTGTTCGGGCGCAAAGTGCAGTACTTTTTTTGGCGCACTAAAAAAGTCGGTTTCATTTTTCAGGTACAGCCATAATAGCCTGTGCCTTTCTAAAGAGAGCGTACCCGGAGCCAGTACATTATTGCGCTGATGCCCGTAGCCATAAGGCAAAAAGTTTTTAAAACTACGCCCGTCTATAGGGTCGGTATACGTGTTTCCCTTAAGGGCAAAAGCCAGTATGGGGCGCGCCACATAGCTTAAGCGTATAAGCAAAGGACGGGGTATAGTGTTGAGTACTAGTTTAAAGAGTTTCTTCATATGTTGTTACACAAAGATTCGCAAAGAAGGCACAAAGTTTCACAAAGATTTTTCATTAATAAAACGTTTAATGCCTTCCTTAAGGGTTTTGGTATGGAAATTTATTAATAAGCCAAGCGGATAATTCCCCAGCTTTAGATATGTGAGTATTTGTGCGTAATGAACATCGGTAAAGCCTCAACAGTTTTTAATTCAATAACAAGGCGATTTTCTACAAGTATATCAATTCTATAACCATGCTGGAGCTTAATATCTTTATAGATAATAGGTAAAGACTTTTGAACTTCTATTTTATAGCCATAATTATAAAGTTCATAAGAAAGGCATTCACAATAAGCAGACTCTAATAAGCCCGGGCCAAGATTTTTATGAACCTCAATAGCCATTCCGATAACCCTATTAGAAATTGTATTTATATCCATCTTATCTTTGTGAAACTTTGTGCCTTCTTTGCCAATCTTTGTGGCATAATTTTTTAGGTATGTTAAATTCGTGTCTGAAAATATTTTGCCTTCTTTGCAAAATAACCTTTTATCTCTGCGGTATAACTGACATTAAACTACAAAAGGCTCCCTCCTGAATTCATTCTCTTCATCACTTACAATACCAAGCGCTTTATACACATAAGCAAAGGTGCTCAATAGCTCGGGCTTGCCGTCTATTATGGCAACGTTATGCTCAAAGTGGGCGCTGGGCTTACCATCTCGGGTTACAATCGTCCAGCCGTCTTTAAGCTGGCGAATGTTTTTAGTGCCCATGTTAATCATCGGTTCAATGGCAACTACAAGTCCTTCAACAAACAATTTACCGCGGCCGCGTTTGCCATAGTTTGGCATTTCCGGGCCTTCGTGCATGGTGCGCCCCAGGCCGTGGCCCACAAGCTCGCGCACTACGCCATAGCCAAAGCCTTCGGTATATTTTTGTATGGCACTGCCCACATCTTCAACGCGGTTTCCTGCTTTAAACTCACGGATACCCACATAAAGCGACTCTTTAGTCACCTCAAGAAGCTTTTTGGTTTCTGGGGCAATATTGCCTATTTCAAATGTATAGGCATGGTCGCCATAAAATTCATTTTTAAGAGCGCCACAATCCACCGATACTATATCGCCTTCCTCAATAGGGCGGTTAGTAGGCAGGCCGTGCACTATCTGGTCGTTAACGCTGGTAAGCAGGGTGCTTGGGCATCCGTACAGGCCTTTAAAGCCCGGTACAGCGCCATGGTCAAGAATAAATTCTTCGGCCATGCGGTCCAGTTCCAGTGTGGTTACGCCCGGTTTTATCTCGGTGGCAATCATACCCAGAGTTTTAGATACTATAAGCGAGCTTTCGCGCATCAGCTCAATTTCCTCGCGTGTTTTAGGAATAATCATTTACATCTAATTTTCAGGGCGTAAAAGTACAACTTTCTCATGTATTTTTTAAATACCTGCAAAACATGAGTTTTATCATGGTTTAAATAAACAAGCTGCCCTAATTTTGATGTAAACTTTTAGGATATAGTTATGAGTAAATATGTAACAGCAAGCCAGGCGGTAGCGGTAGTACAGCCGGGCAACAGGGTATATGTGCAGGCTGCGGCCGCCACACCCAATATATTAACCGAAGCGCTGGCCAACAGGGCTGCCGAACTGAAAGATGTTGAGGTATGCCACATGCATACAGAAGGCCCTGCGCCATATGCCGACCCAAAACTAGCCGACAGCTTTCATGTGAATTCTTTTTTTATAGGCAAGAATGTAAGGCACACGCTGGCTGCCGGTAACGGTAGTTATACGCCCGTTTTTTTAAGCGAGCTGCCGCGCCTGTTCCGTAAAGGGGTATTGCCGCTTGATGTGGTTTTTATACAGGTATCGCCACCCGATGCCCACGGCTATTGTTCGCTGGGTGTATCGGTAGAGGCCAGCCGTGCTGCCATAGAAATGGCAACGCGCGTGGTGGCACAGGTTAACCCTAACATGCCGCGCACATTTGGCGACAGCCTGGTACACGTATCTGAAATTGATTACATGGTAGAAACCGATGTGCCCATTTACAGCCACGGCATGGATGCTATTACCGATCAGGAAGACAGAATAGGCAGCTATGTGGCATCGCTTATAGATGATGGCAGCACACTGCAAATGGGTATAGGCTCTATACCTAATGCGGCATTAACAAAACTGGGAGGCCATAAAAACCTGGGCCTGCATACCGAAATGTTTTCTGACGGGGTTATAGACCTTATAGAAAACGGCATTATCAACTGCAACCACAAGGGCGTGGTAAAAGGCCGTGCGCTGGCTACGTTTTTACTGGGTTCTCAACGGTTGTATGATTTTGTAAACGATAACCCGTTTATAGAAATGCGCGAATCGTCTTTTGTGAATGATACCGCTGTTATTCGCCGTAACCCCAAAATGGTGGCCATTAATTCGGCTATTGAGGTAGATGTTACCGGGCAGGTATGTGCCGACTCTATAGGCAGCCGCATGTACAGTGGTGTGGGCGGCCAGATGGATTTTATCCGTGGGGCATCTTTAAGCGAAGGTGGGAAGGCTATAATTGCGTTGCCATCGGTTACCAAAAATGGCGAAAATAAAATAGTGCCTTTCCTTAAAGAAGGGGCAGGGGTAGTAACCACACGCGGCCATGTACAGTATGTTGTAACAGAATATGGTATTGCCGATTTGTATGGAAAAACCCTTAAGCAACGTGCCAAGGCTATGATAAACATTGCCCACCCTATGCACCGTGAGGCTATAGATAAAGCTTGTTTCAGCACATTTAAAGTGTGTTTATAGTAAACAAAACCGGGCTTGGTTTTGTAGTTGTCGTTTGTCTTTAATCCCGCCCCGGCGGGATTTTTGATTTAAAACAAAAGCCGCCCATTGTGTGGGCGGCTTTCTATTTTTTCAGGAGGTCCAAAAATCGAACGATCCAAAAATCGAATAATCTAATCTACTAACGAATGCCTTGTCATCGTCTCAGGCTGTGCAATACCCATCATGTGTAGTATGGTAGGCGCAATATCGCCCAGTACACCGTCATTAACATGTGTAATGTCGTTATCAACCATAATAATAGGCACCGGGTTAGTGGTGTGTGCCGTGTTAGGGCTTCCGTCAGGGTTTATCATGGTTTCGCAGTTACCGTGGTCAGCAATTACAATGGTGCTGTAACCGTTTTCAAGGGCGACTTCAATAACCTCTTTAACGCAGGCATCAACAGCCTCACAAGCTTTAACAGCGGCTTCAAAAACACCGGTGTGGCCCACCATATCACCATTGGCAAAATTAAGGCACACAAAATCAACTTCCTGTTTTTTAAGCTCGGGCACAAGGGCATCTTTAAGGTCAAAAGCGCTCATTTCAGGCTTAAGGTCATACGTAGCTACTTTAGGCGACGGGCATAACAGGCGTTTTTCGCCTTCAAAAGGCTCCTCGCGGCCTCCCGAAAAGAAGAATGTTACGTGCGGGTATTTTTCCGTCTCGGCAATACGTATCTGTTTTTTACCGGCCCTGCTCACTACTTCGCCCAGGGTTTCGGTAAGATTATCTTTATCATACACCACATGGATGTCTTTAAAGGTATCATCATAATTAGTAAGCGTAACAAAGTACAGCTTTAGCTTGTGCATGTTTTGCTCATGTATATCAAACTGGCTCAGCACTTCGGTAAGCTCACGGCCCCTGTCTGTACGGAAGTTAAAAAAGATAACCACGTCATCTTCTTCAATAACAGCCGTAGGGTTAACGCCGTCCTGGCTTATGGCCAATGGTTTTATAAACTCATCGGTTACGCCTTCGGCATAGCTTTGGGCAATGCTTTCTATAGCACTGGTGGTTATCGTACCGGTGCCGTTTACAAGCAGGTCATAGGCCAGCTTAACGCGTTCCCAGCGCTTGTCGCGGTCCATAGCATAGTAACGCCCTATTATAGAGGCCAGTTTAACCGGTGTATCTTTAATAAAGTGTTCAAGATCGGCTATAAAATTAATGCCCGATTTTGGGTCAACATCACGGCCATCGGTAAAGGCATGTATAAAAACGTTTTCTAAACCGGCATCTTTAGTAGCGGTAACCAGTCCTTTAAGGTGCTGTATGTGCGAGTGCACACCACCGTCTGATACTAAGCCCAGCAGGTGTACTTTTTTGTTATTTTGCTTTGCATAGTTAAAAGCATCAACTAATGCAGTTTCTTTTTCTATCGATTTATCTTCTACCGCAAGGTTAATCCTTACAAGGTCCTGATATACAATACGTCCGGCACCAAGGTTCATGTGGCCCACCTCGCTATTGCCCATCTGGCCTTCGGGTAAACCTACGTTCAGGCCGTCTGTGCGCAGCTGTGCACTAGGGTATTTTGTATAAAGGCTATTAATAAAAGGTACGTTGGCATTGTCTATGGCCGATACTTTTGGGTCGGGCGATTTACCCCAGCCATCCAGTATCATTAGGATAACTTTTTTGTTCATTTTCAACTAATTATGATTTTTTGGCATGGTTTCTGCTTAATTGTACAAGCGAAACAAGCCATAAAATTACTATTTTTTTGCGTTTGTCAATATTGAAAAAGGGTTAAGTTTAACGCAGATTTTAAATTTTTTTATCTTAAAATTTGGGTTTAGGGCAATAAGCACCTTTTTTAACCCGTTGTATATAATATAAATGAAGTAAGAACGGCACAGCTTTTTGCATAAGGCCTGCCAAATGAAAATGTTAAATATTTGATTTTAACACAGTTGCTTTTGGTTATTAAGATTTCTTTAACTTATTTAGCAATCTGGTTAAAAACACACAACTAAATTTTTACAATGGTTTACAACTTTTTTACGTCGGTTATCTTTTTGTTCATTTCTTTTAACGCAACAACAACTAAAACTGCTAAAGCGCCTGTAGCAACAGCTGCCGAGACTGCGCTTACCGAAACGGAATCTGTTTACAACAGTATTAAATCACACTCAGCTTCTATGCCCGGCATGGAGTGCTTTACTAAGGCATTAAACGGCTTTAACCTTTTAAAAGGACAGGGAAAAATCAAGAAAGATATTCTTATTGTTATCGATTTTAGTATATCGTCTAACTCTAAAAGACTTTGGATTATTGATATGGCTACTAAAACTGTAGTTTATAATACCCTTGTAGCCCACGGCCGCAATAGTGGAGATGAGTTTGCCAATGCTTTTAGCAACGATAACAGCTCTAATAAAAGCAGCCTTGGTTTTTATGCCACCGGCGAAATTTATAACGGCAAGCACGGCCAGTCGCTTAGGCTTGATGGCCTGGAGCGTGGTGTAAACAGCAATGCACGTAGCAGGGGAGTAGTTATGCACGCAGCAGATTATGTTAGCGATAACTTTATAAAAATGCACCACAGGCTGGGGCGCAGCCAGGGATGCCCTGCACTACCCGCTAACCTTACTAAAGAGGTTATTGACCTGGTAAAAAATAAGGCATGCCTTTTTATTTATCACCCTACTAAAAACTACAAATCAACTTTTACTTCTTAATTTGTTATATAAAACCTTGTCTAGGTTATAAATATCCGGGCGAAATTGAAGCCCATCTTTATCCATCCATGCCGTCCAGTATAACTGGTGCACATGGATGGGTTTTTTTATACCTATACTTTGCGTTTCGTTAGTAGCTACCATTTCCTGCACTTTTTCGGCAGTCCAGCCCGCTTTTTCATTATCTAAAATATATCCGGCCAGTTTAAAAGGGTCTTGTACCCGTACACAGCCTGAGCTTAAAGCGCGGTACCCTTTATTAAAATACTCCCTGTGGTTGGTATCATGCAGGTATACATAAAAACCATTCTGGAAGTTGAATTTTATACGCCCCAGCGAATTGTGGTCGCCCGGGCTTTGCACATACACATAATTGTCTGCAATTTGAGAATCCCACTCCGCAGCGCTTATCTCTTCACCTTTGTACATTATTTTCATGTTGAGGTGGCTAAAGTGTGCCGTGTCTTTAATGGCGGCGGGCACCAGGTCTTTAGCAAGGTAGGTGGGTGGCACGGTCCAGGTAGGGTTTATAACCAGGCTGTTGATAACAGAGTGCAGCACCGGGCTGCGCCTGTCGGGCTTGCCCACGATTACTTTATAGGTTTGAAGGGTATCAATACCGTTTTCCAGTATCGAGAGGCTATAGTTGGGTATGTTTACTACAATTGAAGTTTGGCCAAACTCATATGGAAACCACCTCCAGCGCTCCAGGTTAGCAATTACCTGATGGCTACGGGCTTCTTTAGTAAAATTTAGGGCCTCTATGGTGCTGCTGTTTGCAATGCCATCTGCATAAATGCCATGGCGCGCCTGAAATTTTTTCAGGGCCAAGCGTGTGGCTTTATCAAAACTGTTGCCTGAGGCGTTTTCTTTATCAAGGTCGCCCCAGTAGGTCAGCCGTTGTTTAATAAGGCCTACCGTAGCGGTAGAATCGTTTAATTTGAGGTTCTTTTCAAAAGTTATAGCCACTATTACTTTATCATCGGGCAGGCCGTTAAGGTAGTGGAGGCTGTTGCGCAATGCGGCATAGGTAGCATGGTGAGGACGGCAACGGCCAATAATATCATTTATATTGTGGTTTTTAAGTGCTTCGGCCAGTATTTTATCAGAGTCAAACTTTTTAGGGGTCAATGCCCAGTCGTGGTATACGCCAGACGGCTTTAGTTTGCCTTTAAACAAATGCGTTGCCAGTGTGCCTAAGGATTGCGTAAGCATTATATCATAGCTCATGCACTCTTCTTCGGTAATGGTTTTTAGGTTTTCAAACTCTTTCAGGTAGGTAAAGTTGTAGTCCTCGGGCATAAGGCCATCGCTACCGGCATCGCCTACGGCAGCAATAATAGCAGTGCGGTCGGCGTCTTTAGTCCATACCGTGCGGTTATCATGCTGTGCATAAAATTGCTGTATTGCTTCAGGCTGTTTGTCTAAAAGCGTTTTATCAATAGGGAGTGCAATGGTTTTAAGATAAGCGGTATTTGCGGCCTGAGATGTGCCTTTATCATTAGTGCCTGCTGCATTTTTGCAGGATATGGCAAGTAGTAGCAGTAATGCCATTGTGGTAGCTCTAAGCATGATTGTTTGTTTTTTGGTTAAACAAAATCCGTTAATGGCCATCCACAACTAATCCCGGCTAAGGCAAATATTTGCTCCGCGAGCAACGACAGGTAATTGCCGGATGTGTGGCGAGCCACTCAAATTCTATTTAAAGGTACAAACAAAATGCATCTGTTTTACAGCTTAAATGGTAATATTTTTATAATGTTTTTTATTGGTTTACAGGGGCTTGTGCATAACGTAGTGTATGCCTATGTCGCCTATAGAAAATGCTATGCCGGTAGTGTCATAGCCCATTTTTCTATAAAAGCCAAGCGCAATTTCGCGGGCATTAAACCACATGCGCTGCCCACCGTTACTGCGTGCATAATTTTCGGCTGCCTGTACCAGGCGGTCTCCCAGGCCTTTTTTTTGCTGGCTGGGCAGTACAGCCATGCCGCGCAGCTGAAACTGCTTTTCTTCGTTAAAAAAAGCATGTGGCGATTCAAATAAAGAGGTAACCCCTAAAATTTTATCGTCTTCAAAAATGCCAAAGTGAATGGTAGTAGGCAGCGTGTCGCCATCAAAAATGCAGGTTTCTATAGGTTTGCCCGGGCGCAAAACGGGGTGACGCACGGCAAAAGTCTCTGTGGCTGAGATAGTTTTAATAGTGTACATAAAGCTAAGTGTAAGGGTAACAAATTAGTAATAAATATTTTAAAAACGGAGATTTTTATTGGGTTAACTTTTTTTAAAAAAAGCTTGCACAGCCGTAAAAATATTACTTATATTTGCACCCACATAAGCGGAAGTAGCTCAGTTGGTAGAGCTCCAGCCTTCCAAGCTGGTTGTCGCGAGTTCGAGCCTCGTCTTCCGCTCAAAAGCCTTAAACGAAAGTTTAGGGCTTTTTTTATTGCCATGCCTGAAGCTGTATGATTTGCCCGGACTTCAGCCGCTATTATTTGCCCTTAGCTTCAGCCAAGGGGAATAAAAAAAGCTCCCGTTTATGGCGGGAGCTTTTTTTTATGTTTAAAAAGGTTTACTCTTCTTCAAATTCCTGTACATCGCCAGATGCGGCTTTGCGCACGTTTATAGCTTTGCCTTGAGCATCTACTACAAAGGCTACAAATTCAATATTAGCAGTATTGGCTATATTAGCTGCTGCTGCAACATTAAAGGTTTTTGTAAAAGTATTGCCTACGGTGGTTTCGGCAGAAGCTATGCTTTCGCCTAAAAGCGGTGTTAATAGCTGGCGCAACACGTGGTTATGATGATAATCTTCAATAACATCAACACTGCCATAATAATCAGTATAGTTGTGCTGCTCATACAGCAGGCCGTTTTCAAGCACATATACCACAAGCTTAAGCCCATTAAAGTTACTGCTGAACTTTATATTAACATCAATGGTAATGTTTCCGTTGCTAACAACCGGTGTAAGCGCCAGGCCAAGGCCAGGATTAGCACCCTGCGTAAAGCTAACTGCTTGTGCCAGGTTATCGGGCTCAGGAAAAGTCCACTGTGTCATCCTGTTTAGCATACCTTTAGGGTAGCCGGGTATGTTTATAATGTCTTCCAGCTCGGTAGTGTCAAAATTATACGGGTCATAAACAGAGCTGCTCTGGTTGCTGCTTGGCCTGTGTATGGCTACGGGTACAAAATCTTCGGTAAGCGTATGCAGTTGCTCTATGGCCCATGCTACACGCGGGCAATAGCCGCACCATGTACCGGTATAATCTTCTACTAAAAGCCTTTTTGTAAAGGTAGTTTCGCTACCGTCATGAAATCTCACAACAAGCGATGAACTGCTTTGGCCAAGGTATTTTGCAGTAACAGTATAGTTGCCCACCTCTTCGGTAGTAAACGTATTATCGCTTATAAGGTTACCGTTTACATAAAATTCTGATTGGGCTGTCAGATCAGTATTATTATTATCTTTTGCTGTAAAAGTAATGGTTTCGCCCACCGCCCTGGCCGATCTGTCTGCAGTAAGTATTACACCGTTTGCTGATTGTAGCACAGTATAATCGCTTTCGCAGCCGGTTACTGCCAAAACAGCAATAAATAATAACGTAAAAAACTTTTTCATTTGATAGGGTATTTACAGTAATCTTTTAAAACTTAAAAGGCTGTAAAATGTATGTATAGATTAATTTTTAACTATCCTTATTTTAGATGTACGATTGTCCTGGGTTGTAAATGATGCAATATAAACCGCAGCACTTAAAGAAGACATATCTACAGCCTGTGTACCTTGTGCTATAGTAGCCGTTTTTACAATTTGGCCGTTTATGTTATACAGCTCCATAGTAACATTGTTATCTGTAGTGATATCAAGTTGGTTTTTAACCACTGTGCTGCTTAATGTTACACCCATGTTTTTAAGTGATGTAAAATCAGAAACAGAAGCCGTTGGCTGATAATTATATGTAAAGCTGATAAGTTCTTGTGTAGTATTGCCGCTTGCATCTACCTCCAAAAAGGTAAATGAGTAGCTTACAGGAGCTCCTTCTACACCTGCATAGGCATTCCAAAAGTGGTCAGTCTGGTCGTTGCTTGCACCAGGAGCAAGTACTACAGGGTTATTAGGGTATTTGTTACCTTCAATTACAGAGAAATAGCAAAGTTGCGAGAAACAAAATTGCAGGTTCATGTTCATGCCTGTCTCCGGGTTTCCGGTAATATCGTCTACCCTTACTTTAAATCTGAATGACTCGGTAGAGTTGTTTTTTACGTGAATAAGCATTTTTGCAGTACTCTCGCTAAGTGTTGAGTAAGTAAATACCTGGTTGTCTGCAATAGCAACCTCTTCGCCATTAGCGTTTACCGTTGTAAAAGCAATGTCTTGTGCCTGAGCAAAATAAGACATGGCAAAGGCGGCAAGTAAAATAAATTTTTTCATGATAGTAGTAGTGTAATATAAAAATTCAGAGTTATGTGTTTAATTAAAAAGGCTACCGGAAGCAGTTATGCTGTGTCCGGTAGCATTTATAAAATGTAATTATGCTTAAAAGCAAAAAGTTTATTTAATAATAACTTTCTCAGTTTTTTGAGTGGTTTCACCTTTAATCTGGGCAATATACATGCCTTTTTGTAGTGAACCAAGATTTAGGCTGTCGCCATCATTAATGTTGTTTGCAGTATAAACTACTTTACCTGTAAGGTCAACAATAGAGATATTTACAGCTTCCACAGAGCTTACGTTAAGTATGCCTGTAGTAGGGTTAGGGTACATTGCAAAAGTTCTTGCAGCTACAACTTCGTTAGCTAATGTGCCATTAGTTTTAAATGCTGAATTTGTAACTGAAGTTGTGCCAAAGTTAGCAGTAGCCTGGTTGTAAAGTACATCACCGTTAGGGTTAGTAATTTCAATACCGTGTGGTGTACTTCCTAAAGACCATCCGTCACCATAGCCATCATAAAGCTCTACAGTATAACACTCAGTGCCATTGCCGGGTAGTACTGCGTAATGTACTTTAGTAGTGTTAGCATCAGGACCACCTGCTCCTGCAGCGCCTGGACCTGCTGCATACGGGCCACCAGAAGTTACTACAGTACCTTCACTGTTTTTAATAGCCCAAGACATTTCGCCGGGGTAATTATCTGTTTTTATGTTAATCAAAACGTTATTAGCACCTGTTTGTGCACTTACAACATCAAAACTTGCAGAAGCTATAGCCGTGTTTGTAGGTGCACCACCGTTTATTGATGAAATTTGTACGGTGTAATCTAATGCAGGATCAAATTCTACTGCGTCAAATGTTACCGTTTTAGTGGCAAAAGCAGCTATTGAGGTAGAAGTGGTTTGAGTACCTACTACTGTATTGCCCTGTTTAATTTCTATTACAGAAGCAGTAATAGCATTTGTGCCGTAGTTTTTAATGGTAGCTTTTGCCACACCTGTAGCGTCGCAAATCCTTACGTCAGATGTAGATGCAAGGGCATTGTTAGTAACACCTACTACCGGAGCACCACAACCAGTGCTTACGCTGGTTTTAATTGCAGATCTTGATGGTTGTGTAAGCTCTTTTGTAAAGCCGTCAGGACAAATCCTGTATACAGTAGGAAAGTAACCTATTTGGTAATCATCAGATATACTGCCGTTAGTATCGTCAATAATAGGATAAGGAGAGCCTACAGTCCAGTCGCCCTGCGTAGTACCGTTATCTCCGGGCACGTTAACACCATATATAGATGAAACCGAAGTTCCCGGGTCACCTTCTATAAATAGTACCACAATCTCGTCAGACCCACCTTCGCCATAAGCATAGTACACATCTTCCAGTGCACCAGTGTGGTGATAGTTCCAACATGGCCCACACCAGGTTGCAGAAATATCTATGATTACAGTTTTACCTGCGGCAAGATATTCTGATAAAGTGTGTTGTACTCCATTAATGTCTGTTGCAGTAAAATCTGGTGCAACACTTCCGTCTGCAAGTTGTGCCTGAGCCGTTATTCCGGCAAAGGCAAAAAATGCGCTAAGTAATAATTTTTTCATGTAGACAAGTTTTAACGTTAGTTATGTTTTTTTTATCAATAGTGGGCGAAAATTATGTAAAAAAATCGTTATGTAAAAAGTTTTAGTACAAAATATTGCATAAAAAATTTATTAGTAAAATATTCTCAGCAAAAGTGATTTAAAAATGCGTTTTTGGAGCTAAAACCGTGATTTTTATAATTCTACCAATTCCATAGGATTATTATTTTGCACAATTATAGCCATAGTATTTTAAAATTTTTTTAATATTGCCATGCAAGAATATTTACTTAAAAAAAACTTAAAATGAAGAAGCTCCTAATGCTGTTTTTATTTGTTTCGGCAGTGGCAAATGCACAAAAAGAAATGCCTGCCGTATCGCTTAAATCCGAAAACAATAAATCGTATAATGTAAAGACCGATTTCACCGAAGAGAACAAGCTGTATGTATTCTCTTTCTGGGCCACATGGTGTGTGCCTTGCATACAGGAGCTTGACGCCATTAACGAGCACTACGAAGCCTGGAGCAAAGAGCTTAATATGGAGGTTGTTGCCATAAGTATTGACGACAGCCGTACCCAAAAACGCGTTAAACCACTGCTTAATGGTAAAAAATGGCCTTATACGGTATTGCTTGATAGCAACCAGGACCTTAAAAGGGCTTTAGGCATAGCTAACGTGCCATATACTATTGTGGTTAAAAATAAAAAAGTGGTTTATATACATAATGGCTACAGCCAGGGTGCTGAAACAGAGCTGTATAATAAACTGAAGACGCTCTAAACTACTGATGAAAAAACTATTTATTTGGCTGCTGCCGCTGGGCTTTGCCCCGGCATTTGCACAGGATACTGACAGCCTTCAGGAGAAAAAAGATTATGGCCGTGTTTACGGGGGCTTTGAGAGCAACTCCGCATGGTATATTAATGATAAGGGCACTGGTGTAAATCAGGCAGATACGCCCATAAACGGCAAACCCATCCGCTCTAACAACTACCTGCTGGTTAACTACCAGCTGGGCGGTTTTACCGCAGGGGTACAGGTAGAGGCTTATGAGCCTAATGCCTTGCTTAACTACAACCCTGGTTTTAAGGGTACTAATGTAGGTACATGGTATGCCAGCTATAAAACCGAAAAATTTGAATTTACTGCCGGTTACCTTTATGAGCAGTTTGGCAGCGGCATGCTGTTGCGCGCCTGGGAAGACCGTGCACTGGGCATAAACACTGCCTTAAGGGGTGGGCGCATTATCTTCCGCCCCAGCGATAACGTAAGGCTAACAGCACTTTACGGCTGCCAGCGTAGCGGTTTTAATGTGTCAGATGGCGATATTTATGGCTTTGACAGTGATTTTAACCTGAGCACATTGTTTAAGTTTCAGGAGAGCGACCTAACCTTTGGTGCCAGCTATGTGGGCCGTTACCAAAAATTACCCGAGGCTATAGATACTTTTGATGCCTTAACCAATGCTGTAAGCGGCCGTTTAAACTTTATCCACGGCGCCTTTTATGCGTCGGGAGAGTACAGCTATAAGACTGAAGACGGGGTACTTAACACACAGAACAAGCTCACTAACAGCTTTGTAAAGCCGGGCAACGCCATATTGCTTAATGCAGGCTACAGCAAAGAATGCCTGGGTATAGATGCCACCGTGCGCCGTACCGAAAACTTCAAGTTTTTGAGCGAAAGAGAGCCTACTTATGTAGATGCAACATCGTCGAGCCTTAACTTTAACGATAAGGTACTTAACTTTACCCCCGCACTTACTAAGCAGCACCACAGTAACTTAGCTAATATTTATGTGTACCAGGCACAAACCAAGGTAGACTACCTGGGCAACCTGATTATGAAGGCCGGCGAAACCGGTGGGCAAATAGACGTATACTATGACTTTGCCAAAGCAACTGCTATAGGGGGCAAGTATGGTACTAAGCTGGCATTCAACGCTTCAAGCTGGTATAACCTCCCCGGAGATTACCGCCTTAACCCGGCCGATTACAAAACTAATGTATTTGGCGTAGGCGAAAAATACTTCTCCGATTACAATGTTGAGATACGTAAACAGCTGTCAGAAACATGGCATACAGCATTTTACTACATCCGCCAGTACTATAACAAAGAGTGGCAGGAGGGTGGCGACAAGGTAAATACCAACATCATTACAGGTGAGGCTACCTATAACTTTGCCGAGAACAAATCAATCAGGTTTGAAGGCGAGCACATGTGGGCCGATGCCGATAAAAAGAACTGGGTAGGTGGTACCATAGAGCTTAATCTTAACGATAAGTATTCGCTATATGTCTGGGATATATACAATTACGGTAACGATGACAAAACAAAACAGATACATTACTACAACGTAGGTGGTGCATACCGCATAGGTGCAACCCGTGTTGCGGCAAACTTTGGCCGTCAGCGTGGTGGCCTTGTGTGTGTGGGCGGTGTATGTCGCTTTGTGCCAGAGAGTACGGGCCTTACGCTAAGCATCAGTACAGCATTTTAAGTTTTTAACCCAAACTTAACCAAGTGGAAATCCCCGGCCAAGGCTGGGGATTTTTATTTACATCCTGATTTATAAAAGCACAAAGGTTTTACACTCAAAAAGTGCTTCATTTTTCACTTTCGGACTTCAGAATCGCCTAAAAAGACCAAGATTATTACAACCCAAAAAAGGCAAACCGGGAAATTTCATGTCAAAACACGGTACCAAAAATTATTTATCGGGGTCAAACCCAAATCCCTGTTTTTTTAAATTTACGATATATCGTAAAAAATGCCAAACAAAAAACCAAATCCAAAAGTGAATAGTTAGTATCTGATTTCAAAAAGTGCTTACTTCTACTTTTAAGGTCAAATTTCCATATTCTAACCTTTAACTTCTGCTATCTAATTTCCATTCTCCCATTTCTAATTTCTAACTTCACTATTTCAACCCACTCAAATCCGCTCCCGTTTCCAGTTCTTCGGGTTCCCTCCCCTGTCGGAAGAGCCTTGCAGGTAAATCGCCCTTAAGGGTAACGGTTTTTCTGTGCACTTCAAGCCAGCTGCCTTCGCGCAGGCCCAGTACAGGTAGTGTGTTAAACGCATGAAACTCTTTAATTCTGGTTTCGCGCGTTTCGCCCATGTGCGTGCTGCCCGGTTGCGGGTCAAGGTAGTGCGGGTTCAGGTTAAAGGGTATCGCGCCCAGTGTTTTAAAACTGGGTGGGTATAAAATGGGCATGTCGTTAGTGGTTTGCATGGTCAGGCCGCAAATGTTGCTGCCGGCGCTGCTGCCCAGGTAGGGCGTTCCGTTAGCAATGGCATCGGCCAGTGGGGCCATGGTGCCGGTCTTGTACAGTTGGCTAACCAGCAAAAAAGTATTGCCGCCTCCGGTAAACACCGCTTCAGCGTCGGTTAACGCCGCCGCCGGGTCGTCAAATTCGTGCAGGCCTTTTACGGCAATGCCTAACTTTGTAAAAAATGCCGCCGCCCGTGCAGTGTACTCATCATGGGTAATGCCTCCGGGGCGGGCATAAGGTATAAAAATAAGCTGCCGGCATGTGGCAAAGTGCTCTTTTAGCGTGGGTAACAAATACTCCAGGTAGCCGCCGCCGTGCAAAGTGCTGGTGCTTGCAATAATTAATTTTTTCATCCGTTTAACTAATTGTAAGAAAAGGTAAAGGTACATCTTTTTGTACACGGGAGGCAAATCAGCATCAGTACACCCAGCCCTTTTTTACAGCCACAACCACCTTATTATGCTTTTTAAAAAACACGTTACCCTACTGCTGTGCCTTACTGCTACAACCCTTTTTGCACAGGGTCGCACACCCCTTAACGGAAAAGTTATAGCCGATGCCGAAGACCTTTCGGGCATTTATGTTATCAACAAAACATCCGATGCCACCGTAAAAACCACGCGTGGCGGCTACTTTACCATTGATGCACAACTAAACGATACCCTGGTGTTCTCGGCCGAAAAGCTGGGTACAAAACCGGTATTGGTAACAGAGGAGAGCTTTAGCCCAGACCTGTTTTTTGTGGCGCTCGATGGCAGCAGCTACCTTATACCAGAGCTGCTTATTATAGATTACAGTTATATTAACGAAGAGTCGCTGGGGCTGGTGCCTGCCGGCCAAAAGCAATATACCCCGGCCGAGCGCAGGGTGGCCACGGCATCGTCATGGCGCATGAACCCTATGGGGTTAGACCCGATAATAAACCTGTTTAGCGGGCGCACCGCTATGCTGAGAAACGCCGCCGAGATTGCCAAAAAGGAAGACTTGATGCAAAAAATTGGCTATCTTTATACAGAGGAAGATATTGTGTCAAAGCTCAAAGTGCCGGTAGATTATGTAAAGGGCTTTGTGTACTATGCCGTAGAGAACAAGCATTTTGTTAAAGCAATGGACGATAAAAATCAGGAAATGGCAAAATTTTTGCTGTCTGCTTTAGCACAAAAATACATTAAACTCCTCACCGAAGATGAATAAACTGTTGCTGTGGCTGTTACTGCTTGCCTTTACCGCATATGCGCAGGATTTGCCAATGCTTAGCGGCCGCATTACTACAGATACAGTGGGTATGGCTAATGTGTATGTAATTAATAAAAAGCTGGGCACAGAGGTAAAAACCGATGCATCGGGCAATTTTAGCATTGGCGTAAAGCCGGGGCAAACCCTGGTAGTGTATAGCGATGTTATAGACCCAAGAGAGTTTCATATCAGTGCAGATTCGTTTATAAACCCGCCCTATATAATGGCGGTAGAGCTCCGGGGCTTTAATATAGAAGAGGTGGTTATAGAGCAAACCGTAACCTCTGAGGGCCTTGGGCTGGTGCCAAAGGGGCAAAAGCGTAATTCGCCCGAGAAAAAAAGGGTGCTTAACTATCAGGGCAATACCAGTGGCCTTACCGGGTTTATAAACCTGCTCAAAGGCCGCAAGTTTTTAGAAGAGATAAAAACAAAGTATGCCATAAAAGAAATGCACCTGGTTATGTTGCAGGGCTTGTATAGCGAGGCGCAGCTGGTGTCAGATTTTCATATTCCGGAGCTGTATGCCAAGGCCTTTTATTTTTATGCTGTTGATGACGACCGCATGGCGCAAGTGCTCAATGCCAACCAGCCCGGTGCGGCAAAGCTGCTCCTGGCCGAGCTGTCCTTAAAATATTTAGAAATGCTTAAAGAAGAAGAATGAAACAACTGCTGTACATACTATTGCTTATAGCGCTCCCGGCAATGGCCCAGGAACGCCAAACCCTGTTGGGCAAGGTAATGGTAGACGATACCGCAGTGGCCGAAGTATTTGTAATCAACAAGCAAACCGGTACAGAGGTTAAAACCGACGCTCAGGGCGGCTTTAGCATTGCCGCAAAGCCCGGCGACAGGCTGGTGGTTTATAGTAACAAGGTAAATGTGCGGGAGTTTGTACTGGGCCAGGCATCATTTGTAAACATGCCCTATGTACTTTCGGTAGAAATTAAGGCAGAGCAGATAGAAGAGGTGGTGGTAAACCGCCAAACCGTAACCAGCGAGAGCCTGGGGCTGGTGCCCGAAAACCAAAAACGCCTTACCGTAGCCGAAAGGCGGTTGGCGGCTGCCGATAGCGGCCCGATCGATATATTGCTCAACCTGCTTAGCGGGCGTAAAAAAATGCTGGAGCGCGAGCTGGCTACCGAAAAAAAGGAGCTGGCCATGGAGGCACTCAACGGCATTCTTAACGAAGATGAAATTGCATCAAAATATAAAATCCCGATAGATCAGGTAACGGCCTTTTTGTTTTATGTAATAGAAGACCCACGCATTATAGAGGCGGTTAAATCCGGCAATGATGCCCGGGTAGACCTCCTGATGATAGATTTGGCAACCCCGTTTTTAGCTCTTAAAACAGAGGCCGATACACCCGTTACCCAACCCTCACCTGTAAATGAAGACTAAACTTATAGCCATATTGCTTGTGTTTTGCCTGCATGCCGCTGCACAGCAGCACGATACCCTGCAGGGGCATATAGTAGTGGCCGGCGCAGGTGCACCGGGCGTGTTTGTTATCAATAAAAATACGGGTACAGAGGTTAAAACAAATAACAAGGGCTTGTTTAAAATTACCGCTAAAAATGGCGACAGGCTTACCGTATACAGCAATAAAACCGTAGTGCGCGAGTTTTATATCGATGCCAATGCGTTTAAAAATCCACCTTATGCCATGGAGGTAGAGCCCCAGGGCTATGAGGTAGAAGAGGTGTTTGTAGACCATACCATTACCGCACAGTCGTTAGGTATTGTGCCAAAGGGCCAAAAACAAAATACGGTGGCCCGGCGCAGGCTGTATACTGCTGCCGGCAACCGGCCGTTGTGGGTATATGCCCTGGGTCTTTTGGCAGGCTCTATGCCGCTGGACCCGTTTATTAACGCCATAACGGGCCGCACAAAAATGCTTAAAAAAGAACTGGCTACAGAGCAACGCGAAGTGGTGTTCCAAAAAATAGAAGGTGTGTATACCCACGATGAACTTACTACCCGGCTGGGCATTCCGGCCGATAAAGCCGATGGCTTTTTATACTTTGCCGCCGAAGATGCAACGCTTAACAGTATTCTTTCAGAAAGTGACGAGCGTATAAGGCTGGAACTTGCTGTTGTGGCAAATAAATACCTTATTTTGCAGCAGGAGACCACTGTTGTAAATCAAACCCCTGCCCCAAACGTAACCGATGAAGACTAAATGTATAGCCATATTGCTTGTGTTTTACCTGCATGCCGCTGCACAGCAGCGCGATACCCTGCAGGGGCATATAGTAGTGGCCGGCGCAGGTGCACCGGGCGTGTTTGTTATCAATAAAAATACGGGTACAGAGGTTAAAACAAATAACAAGGGCTTGTTTAAAATTGCCGCTAAAAATGGCGACAGGCTTACCGTATACAGCGATAAAATCGTGGTGCGCGAGTTTTATATTGATGCCAATGCATTTAAAAATCCACCGTATGCCATGGAGGTAGACCCGCAGGGCTATGAGATAGAAGAGGTGGTGGTAGGCGAAATACTCGCGCCGGAAGCTTTTGGCCTGCCTAAAAACCAAAAACGCTATACCGTGGCAGAGCGCCGCCTTAAAACAGCTACAGACTTCAATCTGCATATAATTCCACCGTTAGGCGTCTCGTTTTCCTTAGACCCTTTTATTAATGCTATAACGGGCCGCACTAAAATGCTTAAAAAGGAAATGGCTGCAGAGCGGGGTGGGGTAGTATTCAAAAAAATAAGCGGTGTGTATACCCCGGATGAGCTTGCCCGGCTGGGCATACCTCCCGAAAAAGCCACTGGCTTTTTATACTTTGCTGCCGAAGATACAACGCTTAATAGTATTCTTTCAGAAAGTGACGAACGTATAAGGCTGGAGCTTGCTGTTGTAGTAAATAAATACCTTATTTTGCAGCAGGAAGCCGGTGCTGTCACCCAAACCCCTGCCCAAAACGTAACCAATGAAGACTAAGCTGATAGCCATATTGCTTGTGTTTTGCCTGCATGCCGCTGCCCAAAAGCGCGACACGCTACAGGGCCGTGTTACCGTAGCCGATGTTAATGCACCGGGTATTTTTGTCATCAATAAAAATACAGGCACAGAGGTAAAAACAGATAATAAAGGCCTGTTTAAAATGCCTGCACGCAATGGCGACAGGCTTACCGTATACAGCGAAAAAACCGTGGTACGCGAGTTTTATATTGATGCCAATGCGTTTAAAAACCCACCCTATGAGCTGGCGGTAGACCCACAGAGCTATGAAATTGAAGAGGTAGTAGTTACCCAGGGCCTTAGCCCGGCTGCCTTTGGCCTGCCCGAAAACCAAAAACGCTATACCGTAGCCGAACGCCGCCTTAAAACCGCCGGCGAGTTTAAGCCGTCGCTGCTGTTTTTTTTAGGCGGGGGTATTTCGTTTCCGTTAGATCCTATTATAAATGCCATAACCGGGCGCACAAAAATGCTTAAAAAAGAACTGGCTACAGAGCGCAGGCAAATGGCCATGGAGGGCATTACAGATATTTATAACGAAGAGCAAATAGTAAGCGTGCTGGGCATACCTTCGGATAAAGTGCAGGCTTTTTTGTTTTATATTGTAGAAGACCCCGTGCTGATGCAGGTTATGAAAGAAAAAAATAACGAACGTATAAAGCTGGAGCTGTATGTACTTGCCCAAAGATACTTAACTTTACAACAGGAAGAAGCTGATCCTGCCGAAACCCCGGCGCAGCAACCACAACAACCTGCTCATGAAGACTAAGCTATTATACATAGTACTACTACTTACCCTGGGCATGGCCGGGCAAACCCGCAATACCCTTAAAGGTATGGTAACGGCTGCCGATGTGCCGCTTGCCGGTGCTTATATTATAAATACAGCTACGGGTACAGAGGCAGAGACCGATGCCAAAGGCAAATTTAGCATTGCTGCAAAAAATGGCGATAAGCTGGCCGTATACAGCAAAACTACCGAAGAGCGTAAGTTTTATGTTAGCGATGAATCGTTTAAAGATATGCCCTGGGTGCTGGCGGTAGTGCCAAAAGCATCAGAGATTGAAGAGGTTATTGTTACCGATACGGTGGCTGTAATTCAGCCGGTACAGGGTGTGGCGGTTAAAACCGTAGCCGAACGCCGTGCCAACATTGGCGCCGACACAAAAATTCGCGATATGGGCGAGTTAGGCGGTGGGCTGGCGGTACAGCTGGACCCGTTGTTTAACGGTAAAAAAAGAAAGGTGCTGCGCAGCCAGCTCGAAACCGAAAGGCTTCTGGGTGTTATAGAGGGCATAGGCAAAGTATATAACAATGAAGAGATTATAGAAACCCTGCACATACCTGCCGAAAAAACGGAGGCCTTTATGTATTATGCAGCCGAAGATACTGAGCTTGCCCATGCCATTTCAACCAATAATAAAGAACAGGCCCGTTTGTTGCTGGGTGTACTTGCCGTAAACTACCTTAAACTGCAGCAGGAAGAAACAGAAACACCATCTGAGCCAAAATAACATACAAATAAACCATCCAACCATGAAAACCAAGTTTTTGTTTATACTAATGCTGTTTAGCCTGTGCATGTCAGGGCAAACCCGCACCAACCTTAAAGGCCGTGTAATGGCCCCCGATGTGCCTGCCCCGGGCTTGTTTGTTATCAATAAAAACACCGGTACAGAGGTAAAGACCGATGCCCGTGGCGAGTTTACCATTGCTGCAAAAAACGGCGATAAGCTTGTGGTGTACAGCACTAAAGTAGAGGAGAAGCAATTTTATGTGGGCGAAGACTGGTTTAAAAACATGCCCTGGATACTGGTGGTTACCCCAAAAGCAGAAGAAATTGAAGAGGTAGTGGTTACCGATAGTATTAAAATAAACGATCAGCCGGGCAGGCTGGCGGTATATACCCCCGCCGAAAGGGCTGTAAATACCGGTGCAAAAATTAAGGCAAACACTATGGAGTACCAGGGTGGTGGCGTTGCCGTAGGCATTGATGCCGTGTTTAACGGTGCTGAAAAACGCAAACAGCTGCGCCGCGAACTTAAAACAGAGCAGTTGCTTAAAAATATTGAGGGCATACAGAATATTTATAGCGATGACCAAATTATAAACTACCTGGGCATAGCGCCCGATATGGTAGATGCATTTTTATACTATGCCGCCGAAGACGAACTGATAGCATTAGCCTTAAAAGAAAAAAATGCCGAAAAGGTAAAAATGCAGCTGCCCGTTGTTGCCTTGGAATACCTTGACCTTCAGTTTGAAGAGGTTGCGCCTGACCTTGAAAAACCAACTAAAAACTAAGCATATGAAATACATTTTATTTATAGCAGCGCTGTTTTCTTTTAACGGCCTTTTTGCGCAAAATGACACTATCAAAGTTAAAGAACACTATCAAAAAGCTGTTATGCTGGCCGTTGATTGGACGGAACAGCTAATGTCTGGCGAGAATGTTGAAAAGATTGTTGCCTATACGGCATTGCCTTTTGTAAAAGATGGCGATGAGATACTTATAACCAAGAAGGAGGTTACAGATTTTTACAAGGAAGTTATATTAGATAAAGGCAAACGCAAAGTGCCTCAAATGGAGGCCAGGATACTATCTGAAAGAAAAGAGATATTAGATCAGTGTATACCTGTTGTGTATACTGTGGTGGCTGTAGATGTTGAATTTAAGGGTGAAAAAGAACGTATTGTAATTAGCGTGCTGTACACAAACGGCGAATATAAAGTGGCAGGCTTTAAGGACTAAAGTTTATAGCCTAATTTGTTACCTTTGTTAGGCTAACAAAAACCAAACCCTGATGGACATTTTCCATATCACAGCGCCCACGGCGCCAAAAGTGCCTGTTATAATAAGTTCGCCGCACTCCGGCACCTATTTCCCCGATGATATAAAACAACGCTTAAAGCCACAAATGGCCGCCGCGCCCGATGATACCGACTGGTTTATAGACCGTCTGTATGATTTTGCACCCGCAATGGGCATTACCCTGATAAAGGCCAACTACAGCCGTTGGGTTATAGACCTGAACCGCGACCCAGAGAGCAAACCCCTGTATACCGATGGGCGCGTGATTACCGGCCTGTGCACCACTACCGATTTTAACGGTAACCCATTATATGAGTATGGCGAACCCGATGCCGCCGAAATTGCTCAACGCGTAGAGAAATACTATACTCCCTACCACAACCAACTAACCGAATTACTCGAAGCTACAAAAAAACAATTCGGTGTTGCCCTGTTGTTTGATGCACATTCAATTAGAAAGGTTGTGCCTGGTATCCGTGCAGAGGCGTTCCCTGAACTTATTTTAGGCGATAACGACGGTGCTTCGGCGTCTGCCGAAATAATCAACGCCGCGTGGAATGTGTTGCAAAACAGCAGCTATGAGGCGCAGCACAACCACCCGTTTAAGGGCGGGCAGATAACGCGCCACTTTGGCCAGCCGCACAACAACATACACGCCCTGCAGCTTGAAATGGCCAAGACCAACTACATGGATGCCGCTGAAACAGCTTATGATGAGGCAAATGCCAACCGTATGCGCGCCGTGCTGCAAGATGTGTTTACCCAACTTATAAAAACCGTTACAAAATAATGGCTCAATATACTTTTAAAGGCCTGCTTACCCAGGAGGGCTGGATACAAAATGCCGCGGTAACCCTTGATGCTGCGGGTACTATCGTTTCGATTACAGCGGTAGATGTCCCGCAGGGCGAATACATTAACGGTTATGCGTTGCCGGGTTTCCAGAACGCGCATTCACATGCATTTCAGTATGCTATGGCCGGATTAGCAGAACTGCATTCGGCCACCGGTGTCCAGGACGATTTCTGGAGCTGGCGCAATGCAATGTATGGGTTGGCACTTACCCTTTCGCCCGAACAAATGCAGGCCGTAGCCACCATGCTCTATAGCGAAATGGCACGCCACGGGTATACCGCTGTGGCCGAATTTCATTACCTGCACCACGATAAAAACGGTACGCCGTATGCCAACCTTGCAGAGATGGGCGAACGTTTGGTAGCCGCCGCTAAAACGGCCGGTATCCGCATTACACTGGTGCCCATGTTTTACCAGCAGGGCGGTTTTGGGCAAGCTCCCTTAGAGCGCCAAAAGCGTTTTATATCAAATACTATAGAGGATTATTACAAGCTTTTAGCCGCTACCGAAAAAGTGGTGCAAAACCAACCGCACGCTAATGTGGGCATTGGTATACACTCGTTAAGGGCCGTTAAGCCCCAGGATGTTATAAGCGTATGCCAAAACCTTGACGGCAGCAAGCCGTTCCATATTCATGTGTCAGAGCAGTTAAAGGAAATAGAAGACTGCGAGGGGTTTCATAACAAACGCCCGGTGCAATGGCTGCTTGACAATTGCTCCGTAGATAAAAATTACCACCTGGTACACGCTACGCATCTTGATGATGCCGAAGTTACCGGTGTTGCAAAAAGTGGCGCTAACGTGGTGCTATGCCCCAGTACCGAGGGCAACCTGGGCGACGGGCTGTTTAGGTTTGAAGATTATAAAAATCACGGCGGCAACTGGAGCATTGGCACCGATAGTCATGTGGGCCTTAACCCGCTGGAAGAATTGCGTATTTTAGATTACGGCCAGCGCCTCATCAGCCATAAGCGTACATCGTTTGTTACTGAAACATCAGGCGACAG
>JAZKDS010000067.1:1924-13780 GCA_040387455.1 Bacteroidota bacterium | reverse complement strand
CGGGCGTTTTGTGCGTTTTTGGTGAAATCAGGCTTGTTTGCCAGGCATAGATTAGAAAAGAGGACTTAAACTACTCCTTATACATAGGTATGCTTTTATCTAATCATATCCCTATTTAGCTTAAAAGGTGCTATTATTACCTTTTAAGTCTTGATTAAATAGATTTACAAACTAAATAATATGGAAGATGACGTTCGAAAGAAGAAAAACAGCCCTTAAATAAACACGACTTACTTAATAACTCACAAATATGACAGATTGAAATTGTGTATTATACATGTATATAGGTATAATATATAAGGAGGAGTATATTTATTAGAGTAAGACTTAACTACACCTATATATAGGTGTAGTATATAATGAGTAGCGTATTTATTAGAGTAAGGCTTAAATACACATATATATAGGTATAGGTTTTATATGGAAATCCTAGAAATCATACTTCTTCTCTACAGAATAACGCAAAAGCTCTGTTTTACCCTGGAGGTTAAGTTTCTTTAATATATTTTTACGGTGGGTGTCTACAGTTGTCTTACCTATATATAATAGGTCTGCAATTTCCTGAGATGTTTTACCCTCTCCTACTAACTTCACTATTTCAAGTTCGCGCTTACTGAGAGGCATATCATTATCCGACTTAGGTAGAGCTTTTATATTGATATCAAAATACTGCCCTCCTTTTGAAACAACCCTGATAGCATCGACCACAATTTTAAGCGAGGAATTCTTCATTATATAGCCCGATGCACCCGCCTGCTGCATTTGTGCAATTGCATCATCCTGCTCAAACATAGTAAAAGCAATTACTTTGCAATCCGGATGTTCTTTTTTAATATAACGTGTAGCAGTTATGCCATCCATTTTTGGCATACGAATATCCGTCAATACCACATGTGGCTTTTTAAGGCGTACCAACTCCAGCAGACGTTCGCCATCGTTAGCTTCTCCTATAATGTTGATATCATCTTCGTACTCTAAAAAAACCTTTATACCATCAATAAGCGACTGGTGGTCTTCTGCCAAAATTACATTTATCATAGCGGTATATTAATTTCGATACTTTTATTATTATCAGCAACAACCATTTTACTGCCTACACCTATATTAGTGTATCTCATTTTAGATAGTACTTCAAAAATTTTCACCTCTGAATTAGCAGTATCATTAATCTCGATTATTATATGTGTAAAAATACTTTGGGTAACCGAGATCTTAATTTCTTTTAAATAAGCATATCCCAACAAAACATAGAGGACTTGCTGAATTTCGCAAACAACATTAAGCCGTTTGTAAAAATCAAGATCCTTAATGAGCCCAAAACCCTGTACAAAAATATTCATACCACTTAATTCAGATGCTTTATGTGCAACATTCTTTAAATCATGCATTAATTGGAACCCTATATTATCCTTATTATATATAGGAGTAGAAAGCAACCTTACATTTTGGTACCCCTCATCTAAAAGATGATCAATTTTAACAAATGGATCATTAACCACGCTTATACTTTTAGGATACATTTTAATAGTATCAAAATTGAGTTTTAGCGCCGCAAACACACTCCCCAGGCTATCAAACTGTTGTTCGATTATTAAATGAGTTTCATTTTTATGGCTATTAAGACTACTCAAAAAGTAGTGGTTTACAAAACTCAAGAACTCACTTTGATTTGATAAGCACAGTTGCTTGGTAGCGAACTCTGCTTTTTTAGAACTGAAAACCCTAAACTGCAACCAGCAAACTCCTAAAATAGACAGTAAAAAAAATACAGCATATATAATATACTCCAAAGCTTATGAGATTATATAATTTATATAACCAAAAATCAGGACTTTAAGTTATAAAAAAATCCCCATATGAGGGGATTTTAAATCTATTAATTCAGAGAATATCTATATGACTATTCCTTAGTCGAAATTTTCACAAAAAACAATATTGCCAAAAACGCCAGCAATATCCAGTAACTTCCTTTGTAGTACTTTTTATGCAAAGCCAAATCTTTCCTATAGGCATATATCATAACACCCACAAAAACTACTATAAAACATAATGCAAAAATTAACTGGCCTTGTGTAAACATGTTGAAATCTTTTTGCAAAACTACGATATTGAAATTTTAATTTGGGGTAATTTTAACTCATAAATTAAAATCATCATGAAAAAACAGTTAGACTCTGTAAAACAATTCCATAGCTCATTTGGCTTAGGCATTAGCGAAGCCCCCAAAGCTACCTTAGGCGAAAACGTAGACCTGCTTCGTTTCAACTTAATGAAGGAGGAAAATGAAGAGTACCTTGAGGCAACCCAAAACAAAGACCTTACTGAAGTAGCTGACGCACTGGGAGATATGCTGTATATACTTTGTGGCACAATTATAGAACACGGCCTTCAGTACAAAATTGAAGAAGTTTTTGACGAAATTCAGCGTAGCAATATGAGTAAGCTTGGCGCTAATGGCCTGCCGGTATACCGGGAAGATGGCAAAGTATTAAAAGGCCCTAACTACTCTAAGCCCGATTTTACTGAGATTTTAAAGTTTTAAGATGACTGATATTTTTATAAAACTCAAAGAAGCCATAAGTAAAGAGCACAAATACGCCGTGTATGCAAAGCCCGGAGAAACAACATTAACCGCTGTTTTTCAAACACATAACAACACGCAACAAGAACCTGATAGCAAAAAAGGGTTCATTTTCGCACCGTTTTCTGGAGGAGAAACCGTTTTTATACCCTATCAATCAGCTGATGTAATTACTGCCTCCATTCCAGATTTTAGCTATACTAATACCAACGTAAGCAACAGTATACCAACAGATAACGGCAAAGAAGCGTTTGAAAACCTTGTAGCAAAATGCGTAGCCGTTATCAAAGAGGGCCGGTTTGACAAACTGGTTACATCGCGCAAGGAGAGTATACAACTTAATGATATTGAACCTATTGACATCTTTAAACGCCTGCTTACCACCTATCCTAACGCCTTCAGGTACTGCTTTTACAGTAAAGAAACCGGGTTATGGATGGGCGCCACACCAGAGCAACTACTTAAAATTGAACACAATACACTCCACACCGTAGCACTTGCCGGCACAAGGCTAAACAGTATTGAACCCACCACCCAATGGCCCGAAAAAGAACAGCAAGAGCAGCAGTTTGTTACAGATTATATAGTTAACCAACTGGTTCCGTTTACTGTAACAACAACAAAAACAGCACCTTACACTGCCACAGCCGGAAATTTACAGCACATTAAAACCGATATATCGGCGCTAATTGCCCCGGATATCAATACCCTGCACATTATAAACACCCTGCACCCTACCCCCGCAGTTTGTGGCCTTCCTAAACAGGAAGCATTAAATTATCTTATTGAAAAGGAAGGATATAATCGTGAATATTATGCCGGATATCTGGGTGAACTCAATCATGATTTTGCTGATAATCAGCCTAAAACCGACTTGTTTGTAAACCTGAGGTGTATGAAAATTGAAGGGAAAACAGCACACCTATATATAGGTTGCGGTATAACCGCCAATAGCATTCCTGAAAATGAGTACCAGGAAACCGTAAACAAAAGCATGACCATGAAAAAGCTTTTTTAACGCTAACTTTTCACAATTGGAGTTCAGAATCGCAAAAAAATGATAGGTGTAAATGCATTAAAAATGCTTAACTTTTCACTTTCGGAGTTTGATATTAGTTATAAAACTGAAATGTTCAAAATCTATAAATTTATGATCGATATAAAAAGGGTTTAAAATTATCGGGCAATTTTTTAAGCCACCTATTTTATGAATTTAGACTTTATGACTTTGCCATTTCTAAACTTTGTACCTTTGCATCTTTTAAAAACATAAAAATGATAAAACTCGATATACTTGTTTTTGGGGCACATCCCGATGATATAGAACTGAGTTGTGGTGCAACCATAGCTAAAGAAATTTCGCTGGGCAAAAAAGTAGGCATTGTAGATTTAACCCGTGGCGAATTAGGAACACGCGGTACCGCCGAAATTCGCGACCAGGAAGCAGCCGATGCTGCAAGCGCCCTTGGGGTAAAAATTAGAGAGAACCTTGCCTTTAGAGATGGCTTTTTTGTAAACGACGAGGCCCACCAGCTTGAGGTTATAAAAATGATACGCAAATACCAGCCCGATATAGTTATTGCAAATGCAGTAGACGATCGCCATATAGACCATAGCAAGGGTAGTAAACTGGTAAGCCACGCCTGCTTTTTATCAGGCCTGCGCAAAATAGTAACCAACCTTGATGGCGTGGCACAAACAGCCTGGAGGCCAAAAACGGTATACCATTACATACAATGGAAAAACCTGACACCAGATTTTGTGGTAGATGTTACCGGCTTTATGGATGTTAAAGTGGCATCGCTTATGGCCTACAAGTCGCAATTTTATGACCCAAACAGTACAGAACCGGTTACCCCAATTGCCACAAAAAACTTTAAAGACAGCATCATGTACCGCGCTGCCGATTTAGGCAGGCTCATAAATACCGAATATGCCGAAGGCTTTACAACCGAAAGGTATGTGGCAGTGAACAGCTTAGGAGATTTATTATAAAAAGTGTAATTTTTTCTTGCAAAAAACCACACAACGTTCTATATTTGCACTCGCAAAACAAATGGTGGTTTTAGCTCAGTTGGTTAGAGCGCTAGATTGTGGTTCTAGAGGTCGCCGGTTCGAACCCGGTATTCCACCCTTCTTTTAACCCTTCGATTAATTTCGGAGGGTTTTTTTTTGCACTTCTTTTTCCTGCCAAATTAAACATGCCATATTCTGCCCGAAGTTTGAATAAAGTAATACAAGTTATTTTAAAGGTATTTTAAAACATCCCTCACAATAACAATTCATTTAAAAACTATCACTTCATATTTCTTACAAAATTATAACACACTACTGCCTGAGCATAATTTTATACTTTTTTTAGTAAGCCCAATTGTTAAAATTATTAATTTAGCTTAAACTAATAACACAAAAGTGGACTATACAACCTTAGAAAACGATTTTGGCTGCGCTTGCGATGAAGTAATCGTAACATTAAAAGAACAGTACAAAAACAACTACCAGGCAGGTGGCCCCGGTAAGTTAGAAGCCTTTTTTGCACTTATAAAATCAGAATTTGAAAATGCCGAGTCAAAATTTATTGATACTAAAAAACTCAGCGGAGATCCTGAAGCTTTAAAGCGCATACGTGCCATTGCAAAAAAACATGCAAAAAGGTGTGTTGAAGATTACGGAAAGATTTATTAACCCGCATATAGGAATTTTTTTACACGAATAATTTTGTTATATTTGAGTTTAATTTTATAACTATCCTACAAAACACATGTGCTTATTTTGTCATCCTTAAATAACAAAAAACTTTAACTGTACATGGATTTCAATTATAAAGAATTAGAGCGTGATTTAGAGCGTGCATGCGTAGACGTACATCGGGATTTCAATAAAAAATTTGATACCGAAATGTACATGTCTGCCGGGGGGTCTAAACTTGAAGCCTTTATAAACGACTTACAAAAAGGATTCGAAAATACGGCCTTTACATTCTTAAAAAACAATAACCTGGAGCGCGATACCGAAGCAAAAAAACGTGTGTTTACAATTACAAAACTCTATGCTAAAAAATGTATTGAAGATTTCAGTAAAATTTGATCCGCTAAATTCACACAAAAACATATTTATAATCAACCAAATACCCTAATAAGGGTATTTTTTTTATCTATATATTTGCGTTACCTTAAGTTTATTGGCACGTTCTTTGCAAAAATTAACCAGTAAAAATAAATTTTAACAATAACCAGGAAACAATACACAAAATGAAAAAACTTACCCAAACCCTTTTTGTTGCCGCTTGCACCGCTTTATTAATAACAAGCTGTGGCGCGCCAAAAGTTACCCGCGTAGATGATACATCTGTAACAGACCTGAGTGGCCGATGGAATGAAACCGATTCAAGGCTTACTGCCGAAGAAATCACGGCAGAACTTATGGATGACTCATGGTACAGCACTTTTGCCAGCGAAAATGCAGGTAAAAAACCCGTGCTCATTGTAGGCCTTATAACAAACAAATCGCACGAACAAATTGCTACCGAAACATTTAGCAAAGACATAGAAAAAGCCATTATAAAATCAGGCAGGATGAAGCTTGTACAGGCAGGTGCCATGCGCGAAGAGATAAGAGGAGAAAGGGCAGACCAGCAAAACAATGCATCGCAAAGCACCATGAAAAAATTTGGCCTTGAAAACGGCGCCGATTTTATGATTCAGGGTACCATAAACTCTATTGTAGATCAAAACAAGAAAGAAAAAAGCGTTTACTACCAGATAGACCTTGAGCTTACTAACATACAAACGAATGAAAAAGTATGGATAGGCGACAAAAAGATCAAGAAAATGATTGATAAATAATCAGGTACACTTTTAATCAGTCATGGCCATAACCACCAAAAACATTGCTACACGGGTAGCTGCCCTGGTATTATTTGTTGCACTTCAGTCATGCAGTACTTACAATGTAAAAACTGCAGAAATTGAGGCCGACCTCCTGTCGGGCAGCTATAACGAGGCCGCTGCCCATGTAGAAAAAAACAAATTTCTTCGCAAAAAAAGAAACAAGCTCCTTTATCTTATGGAAAAAGGCAAGCTGGAGCATATAAACGGCAATTATATTGAGAGCAACAAAACGCTTGAAGAAGCCTATATTTTAATTGATGATAAAATAAGTACCAATGCCGGCCAGGTAGTTGCTGCAAAGCTAACCAACCCAATGGCAGAACCTTATAAAGGCGAAGATTTTGAAAAGGTAACCATACATTATTATAAAGCCCTTAACTATGCTCACCTGGGCATGCCCAATGAGGCGTTGGTTGAGGCAAAAAGGATAAACATCAAACTGGATGAGCTTAACCTGAAATATCCGGAAGAAAAAAAGAACAAATATCGTGTAGATGCTTTTTCTTTAATAGTAGAAGGCCTTTTGTATGAAGCTACCGGCGATATTAACGGTGCTTTTATTTCTTACCGCAATGCGTATGAAGTATATGAGCGCAACGGTAACAGCTATTTTGGCGTAAGCCTGCCGCTGCAATTACAAAAAGACCTGCTGCGCACCAGCAAAAAGTTGGGTTTTGCACAGGAGTATAATGATTATGCCAAAAAGTTTAACCTTAAAGCCACCGATGCGCCACAGGCTGCCGAAGCGGTAATTTTTTGGGAAAACGGCCTTGGTCCCGCTAAAGACCAGATAACGGTAACGCTATCAAGTGCTGGCGATATATTTTATGCCAGCTATATGGATGGCGATGTTATGCAGGATATTATTTTACCCATACCGCTGGGTACTAACCTGGGCACAGTAAATGCCCTTGCCATACCTAAGTACCGCCAAAGAGAAAATTATTATACCGGCGCATCTTTAGTGGTTAATGGTACAGAGGTGCCTTTAGAGCTGGCACAGGATTTTTATCCTATTGCAAAGCAATGCCTTAAAGACCGCATGCTGCGCGAAGTTATAGATATGGCCCTGCGTTTTGCTGCAAAAAAAGGTGGTAGTGCGCTTTTAGGCGCTATTGCCCAGGGAGCCTTTGGCGGTAACAGTCAAGAGCGTACCCGTACCGATAACAACGGCGTAAAAAAAGAAGAGAAAACTGATGCCGGAGATGTGGGCAGGCTTATAGGTGATATTGCGGGTGCCGCAACCGAAAAAGCCGATACACGCAACTGGCAATCGTTACCGGCAACCATAAGCTACATACGTGTGCCGCTTGTGGCAGGTGCCGATAATGTTTTTACGCTTAAAAAATACGGACGAAACGGTATAGATACTCAAACAATTACCATACCCTACAAGCCGGGTCTGCAAATTGTAAACTATTTTGATATAGGCCGCAAACAGCCAATTGCACCCGCTGCTACAATACAACCCGATGCCGGCAAAAACTAAAAACTGCTAAAATGAAAAAAATATTCCTGCTGCTTGCCTTGTTTTGTGGGCTTATAATGGCTGCTCAAACCAATAATGAATGGGAAGACTGGCAAAAAACCAGCTGCTATAGTAAAATTTCGTTCCGCTTAAAGTATGTTGAGCAGCGCGGAGAGCAGCACGTTTGGAAAGTACAATTTAAAAATGACTATCCGCAATTGATATCGTTTAACTATCATGTTACAGATAAGCTGCAGGAATATAATACCACAACGCACAGAAAAACCGTTAACAGCAAACAAGTTAGCGATGAAGTAGATGTGTTTACATCGCTACAGGACATGTACATTATTGTAGATAAGGTAAGCCTGTCTCCGCACCCCGGCAATTATGTAGATTGCGAAGAGTAAACACGCCATGTATCCCAAAAAAATAAGCCGTAAAGATATTTGTAATACTACCATAAATATTCATATTTTTACAACACCGTAAAGTTTTCGGTTGTTATGAAAATTGTAAAATATGTTTTCCTTTTAATTATACTGGCCGCCCTGGCCCTTACTGTATTTATTGCCACTCAAAACGGCAAGTATACGGTTGAACAGCAAAAGGTAATATATGCCCCAAGGGCAGTGCTTTATGGTTATGTAAACGACTACGAAAACTGGCAAAACCTTAACCTCCTAACCGGTACAGACAGTACTGCAACCTATACCTTATCGGGCAATACAGCAGGCAAAGGCGCTACAATGGCCTGGAAAAAAAAACGACACCGACGGTACAATACAAACCATTACCACAACAGATAACGACTCTATAAGACAAAAGGCCGTGATTAACGGGCTTAACAGCGATATAAGGTGGGCTTTTAAAGATACTGTGGGCGCTACAAAGGTTACCATTAAAATTAACGGCGAACTTAGCTTTACCGAAAAAGCCCAGGCCCTGTTTGAACACGGAAACATAGACCGCACATTTGAAACCGGCATAAGTCGTGGGCTCGATAACCTTAATGTATTTTTAGTAAGCGACCTTAAAAAGTTTGATATTGACGTTAAAGATATTGTTTTAAAAAATGGTGCCTATTACCTGGGCCATACCATAACCTCTACAAAAGCAGAAGTAAACAAAATTGCTGCAGCTACCTTTCAAAAGCTTTTTGCCTTTACTAAAAAGAACAAAATAGCAGTAGCGGGTGCGCCGTTTATACTCTATAAAAATTTTAAACAAGGCAGGGATACCGTTACCTACACCCTTAGTATACCTATTAAAGAAGAAATATATACCATGCCCGGCAGCGAGTATGAAGGCGGCAGGCTTATGCCGTTTAATGCGCTTAAAACATCATTAAGAGGAGATTACTCTCACCTGCCAAAGGCTTGGGATGCTGCCTACAAACACATATCAGAAAAAGGGCTTATAGAAAACCCTGCCCTGCCTTATGTGGTAAACTATGCTAAAAATATTAACGATACCCGCAGGCCGTCTAACTGGGTTAGCGATGTATATATACCCATAGGCCCCGCATTGCAAAACCCGGCCGATACGCTTCAGGTACCCACACCAGAGCTAACTCATGCAACAACTGCGCCAGCTACCACAAACAAGCCTGCAACTGCAAAACCTGCAGCAACTAATGCAGGCACACCAAATAAAACGGTGCCGCCTACTACGGCTAAACCTGCCACGGTTAAACCAACAACCGCTAAACCAACAACCGCTAAACCTGCCACCACCACTACTCAGGCAGACAAAGTTCCGGTAAAACCAAAGACCAAGCCAAAACCCGCCCCTGCTGTTAAAAAGGATTCACTAAAAGAATTCAGGTAACAAACAGAACCTTCTGTAAGCTTTATCTTCGTAAAAAAAACTTTAACTTAATACACAAACGTTAAAGCGAATTATTATCTAAATTTTAAATATTTTTAGGTATATATTTACAATTGAGTCAAGTACGCAACTGTAAACAAGAGGGAAGATGAAAGAGAATGTAACACTAATGGTATTGTTTCTGCTTTTTATAACATTTAGCGCCAATGCCCAGGAAGGCAGCGAAAAATCTGAGAAAACAACTACCGAAACCCAAAACATTATAACACATAATGTACAGGTGGGCGAAACCGTAATGCTTATTTGTAAAAAGTACCTTGTAGCCCCAAATGATATTTATAAATTAAATCCCGAAGCCATAGACGGCATTAGCGAGGGTATGGTTTTAAATATTCCCGCTGACAAAAAAGCCGAAGTTAAGCCGCAAAAAAACAGGCAGGTAACCGTGGGCAAATCAAAAAATAAAAAGCCCGAAGCCCAAAACCAGTAAGAATTTACCTGTTTTAACGTAAAATTATAAATATAAAAGTATGTACTAAGCCGCTACAAAGGCTACCTTTGTAACGGCTTAATTACTTTATACCCATTTAAATGAGATACCTTATAGCATTACTTTTCTGGATAACCATCTTAGCTGCACCTGCTTATGCGCAGGATTACAGAAAACACACTGTGGCTAAAGGCGAAACCGTTACCAGCATCGCCCAAAAATATAAAGTAACCCCTTATGACATATTCAGGCTTAACCCCGATGCTAAAAATGGCCTTCAGGAAAGCAGTATATTGCTCATACCCGCCTTGGCTGCTAAGCCGGTAACCCCAACAAAAGAACAGCCTACAAAGGTAACCAACACCATACACGAGGTTCAGCCTAAAGAAACCGTATACAGCATATCTAAAAAATATGGCGTTACAGAAGCCGACCTTCAAAAAGCAAATGCCGATTTACTAAAAGACGGCCTTAAAGCCGGGCAGCAGCTCGTTATTCCCGTTAAGGGCAGTGGCGTGGCTGCACAGGTTAAAATAGCCGAAAAACTGGAGACTAGAAAAAATGAGCCTTCTTATTTTTACCATGTTGTAGAAGCCGGCGAAACAAAATATGGCATTGCAAAAAAATATGGCATGAGCCTGCAGCTGCTTGAAGAGCTTAACCCCGAGATAAAAGATACCCTGCCCCTGGGCTTTAAATTAAAGCTTGATAAAAACTCGGCTATAACTGAGGCTGAGGAAACCAGCAAACCTGCACCACAGGCAAAATATACAGAATATACAGTACAGCCTAAAGAAACGTTTTACAGCATAGGTAAAGCTACAGGCCTTACAGAAGCCGAAATAGTTGCACTTAACCCAGAAGCTAAAGACGGCCTTAAAGATGGTATGGTACTAAAGCTGCCTGCAAACACAACAGGAACTATTGTTACTGCTACACCTGGCAAAGCCGTAAACCTGATCCTTGATAAAAGCGAGCCTAAAAAAATGGCCATGCTTATACCTTTTTATCTTACCCGTATAGAAAACGATACGGTAAAATCTAAACTGTTGCGCACAGACAAGTTCCTTAATATTACACTTGATTTTTATGCCGGTGCCCTTATAGCTATAGACTCGGCTAAAACGCTGGGGCTGCCGCTTGAGGTTATTATATTAGACTCTAAAGAAACAGCAAAATCATCAGAGGTTGGTGCACTTAAAGGCAGGCTAACCGGAGCCGATGCCATTGTAGGGCCTTTTTTCCAGAACAACGTAGAGAGTGCCGCCGCCATGATGGGCAGCATACCTGTTATATCGCCATTAAGCAAAGAACAGGGCAAGCCTTATGCAAACCTGTACCAGTCGGTTCCGCCGCCCGATGTGCAGCGCAAGGCACTGCTTGACTATATTACATCAAAAAACGCCAATGTAATTGCCATTACAGATTCTAAAAAAGCCAGTTCGCGCGATTTTATAAAATCCGAATACCCATCGGTTAAAATTTTAGACGGTGGCATTACATCAGATAAAATAAGGGCATTGCTTGTGGCCGGTAAAACAAACTATGTATTTTTAGATACTGAGAGTATAACCACCATAAACGGTACAACCAAGCT
>JAZKDS010000067.1:1118-1906 GCA_040387455.1 Bacteroidota bacterium | reverse complement strand
CAGACCGATAAACAGGCCCTTTTTATTAAAAAATTCAGGGAGGTAAATGGTTACCAACCTTCGCAATATGCCATACGCGGGTTTGATGTAACCTTTGATGTTATAACAAGGCTTTTTCAAAAAGATGATTTTGCTACAGTACAGCAAACCATGGCCAGCGAGCAGGTAGAAAACAAATTTACCTACACCCAAATTAACGGTGGCAACTACAATACAGGCGTATATATAATGCAGTACAGCGAAGGTTTAACCGTAAAACAGGCACAATAATCATGACCAGCAAAGTAACCTACCTTGGCGATTTAAGAACATCGTCTATACATATAGCATCGGGCTCAGAAATTATTTCTGATGCACCGGTAGATAATAATGGCAAAGGAGAGGCCTTTAGCCCTACCGATACCGTTGCAAATGGCCTGGCCAGCTGTATGCTTACCGTTATGGGCATAAAAGCCCTTGATATGGATGTATCGCTGGAAGGATCTGTGGCCGAAGTAACTAAAACCATGCAGGCATCTCCCAGGATGATATCGGCAATTAAAGTGGTGTTTAATATGAAAAGTAATGCCGATGAAAAGGCTCAAACCATATTAGAAAGAGTGGCGCTTACCTGCCCCGTGCATTTAAGTTTAAACCCGGCCATAATAAAGGATGTAGTATTTAACTGGCAATAATAAGTTACAATATCTGTTTTTTAACTTAAAAATGTTATAATTACCCTTTTTAGACTAAAAACCCGAAAATGGATATAAATTTTTACGCCAAAAAAATTGGTTTTTCTTTAAATA
>JAZKDS010000067.1:0-1108 GCA_040387455.1 Bacteroidota bacterium | reverse complement strand
AATATCTTACTTTTGATGCATTAATGGAAATTAATACAGACTAAAAGCCGGCTTATAACGGTAAGGGGGTTACCCTATAAGCATAACGTTTTTAGCATATTTGTTTATTATATTTCTTCATTCATTATGTGTCCCTGCTTTTTAAGCAGGGACACTTTATTTTACAACCATTGGATACACAACAGCAATTTCTTATTAAGCTTGCCCACACTAAAATGCCTTTTGGCAAATATGAAGGCCGCTACCTTATAGACCTGCCCGAATATTATGTGGTATGGTACCATAATAAGGGGTTTCCGGCAGGGCAACTTGGGCAGCAGCTGGCACTGGTATATGAGCTTAAACTTAACGGGCTTGAAAACCTTATACACAATATAAAAAAGCAATACCCAAAACCACGTTAATCTATCAATTATTTAATTTTTCAATGTAGCAATTGCCAGCCATACCCAACCACTAGAAGCTCAAATTGTTTCATTAGATTATTGTTTCATTGTTACATTATAAAATGGAACAATTGATAAATTAATTTTCGTACTTTTGCCAAGTTTTTTACAGCAACAACAACACAACAACAAGGAGGAATTAAGAATGAATCAAACAAAGTATATTTTTGTTACCGGAGGCGTTACGTCTTCCCTGGGCAAGGGAATTATAGCGGCTTCGCTGGCAAAACTATTGCAGGCAAGGGGCTACAGGACAACTATTCAAAAGTTTGACCCCTACATTAACGTAGATCCCGGAACCCTGAATCCTTATGAGCACGGCGAATGTTATGTAACCGATGACGGCGCCGAAACTGACCTTGACCTGGGCCACTATGAGCGTTTTTTAAATGTTCCTACCAGCCAGGCAAACAACGTTACTACCGGCCGCGTTTACTTATCTGTTATAGAAAAAGAGCGCCGTGGCGAGTTTCTTGGCAAAACGGTACAGGTTGTGCCGCATATTACCAACGAAATTAAAGAACGTATGCAGCAGCTGGGTAAAACCGGCGAGTTTGATATTGTTATTACAGAAATAGGCGGCACCGTGGGCGACATTGAGTCGCTACCTTACATAGAGTCGGTACGCCAGCTAATATGGGACCTTGGCGATAACAACAGCC
>JAZKDS010000066.1:0-4322 GCA_040387455.1 Bacteroidota bacterium | reverse complement strand
TCATCATTATCAATAAAATAGTGATGATTTTTTATTATTTAAAGGTATCCTGTAAAAAAGAAACGAAACTAAATTATTAGCTTTGGCATTTATTTTGGGATACATAAAAAAACAGGTTTTAATGAGGGTTTACATTATTGCGTTATTGCTAACACTCCAGGCAGCTGCACAGGCGCCTAAAATTTTTAACGACTATAAATCTGTCCAAGAGCAAAAGTGGACCGATAGTGTATATAGTAACCTTTCATTTGATGAGCGTGTGGGCCAATTGTTTATGGTAGCTGCTTTCAGCAATAAAGATGCTGCACACGAAAAAGGTGTAGAAAAACTGGTTACCGACTATAAAGTGGGCGGCCTGATTTTTTTTCAGGGTGGCCCGGTAAGGCAGGCCCGGTTAACCAATCGTTACCAGGGTAAATCCAGAATTCCATTATTTATTGGTATTGATGCAGAGTGGGGCTTAAGCATGAGGCTTGACTCTACCTATCGTTATCCATGGAATATGACTTTAGGTGCTGTTCAGGATTTAAAGCTTATTGAAAAAATGGGCTATCAGATGGGGGAGCAGGCAAAGCGCATGGGCATACATTTTAACTTTGCACCGGTTGTAGATATTAATACAAACCCTAACAACCCAATTATAGGAAACCGTTCTTTTGGTGAAGACAAATTTAATGTTACCGATAGGGCTCTTGCTATTGTAAAAGGCATACAGGATAGTGGCATTTATGCCACCGGCAAGCATTTTCCCGGGCATGGCGATACTTCTACTGATTCGCATGTGGGGTTACCAACATTACCATTTGATAAACAACGGCTTTATGATGTAGAGCTTTATCCGTATAAAAAGCTATTTGATGCCGGTATGTCGAGCATCATGGTAGCGCACCTTAATGTGCCTGCGATAGAGCCTACGCCGGGCGTACCTACATCATTATCATATAACACTATAACTAACATTGCTCAGGGAGAAATGGGCTTTAAAGGGCTTATTTTTACTGATGCACTAAATATGAAAGGTGCTGCAAATTATCTGCAACCCGGCGATATAGATTTGGAAGCTTTCCTGGCAGGTAATGATGTATTATTGTTTGCAGAGAACGTACCGGTAGCTATTGAAAAATTCCGGCAGGCATATGCCGATAGCGTGTTAACCGAAGAGCGACTGCAATATTCGGTTAAAAAAATACTGGCTTATAAATATAGGGTAGGATTAAACAATTACAAACCTATATCATTTGCTAATCTTACGGCCGAGCTGAATGCCCATGAGTATGATGATCTAAATTATCAGTTGTATGAAAATGCGGTTACGGTTCTTAAAAATGATCAGGAAACTGTACCGGTAATGGAGCTTGAAAACGAAAAGATTGCTTACGTAAAAATGGGTGATGATGACGGTACGGCTTATCTTGAAATGCTCCAGAAATATGCCGATGTAACCGAAGTTAAAGAAGATACCTTAGCTAAGCTGACACAAAAACTTAATGATTATACTACGGTGGTTGTGGGTTTTCATAAAGCTGACGGCGCGTGGAAAAAACATGATTTTACATCAAAGGAGCTTGAATGGCTTGATGCTGTTTCAAAAAACAAAAAAGTAATACTCACAGTATTTGCAAAGCCGTATACATTAGCAAGTATTAAAAACTTCAGCAATATAAAAACGGTTATACTGGCTTACCAAAATAATGCTATTGCACAAACGGTTGCTGCCGAAGTTGTTTTTGGTGCTATAGGTTCTAAAGGTAAACTACCGGTATCTATAGGTACAGGATTTAAAGTTAACGAAGGTATTTTGACACGCCAGGCAGACAGATTGGGCTTTTCTACACCTGAAAATGCAGGTATGAATTCTGCCATTCTGACCAAGATTGATGTGATTGCACAGCGTGCCATTAATGAAAAAATGACCCCCGGTATACAGGTACTTGTGGCACGACATGGTAAGGTTATTTATCAAAAATCATTTGGTTATCATACTTATGAAAAAGATGTGCCTGTAAAAAACACCGATATTTATGATGTGGCATCACTTACAAAAATGCTGGCAACTTTGCCTAATTTGATGCAGCAATATGATAAAGGTGATTTAAAACTGGATGAAAAGCTGGGTAAAATATTGCCTGTTTTTGCAAAGATGGATAAAAAGAACATTACGGTTAAGGATATGTTGCTGCACCAGGCGCGTTTTCAGCCCTGGATGCCATTTTACCAGCAAACGCTTGATAGTCTGAAGCATCCTGATTCATTGTATTACAGAAAGGTTTTCAGTCCGGAATTTCCGTACCAGGTGGCAGATAATCTTTTCTTAAGGGAAGATTACCCTACCATCATGATTCAGGAAATTGCAGATAGTAAACTGCTACCTAAAAAAGAGTATAAGTATAGCGATTTCTCATTTATACTCTTTAAAGAATATCTTGAAGGCGAAACAGGAAAATCGCTTGATGTACTGGCCGATCAGCAGTTTTATAAGCCGCTCGGTGCATACCTTACAACATATAACCCGTTGAGAAAGTTTGATATGAGTATTATTCCGCCTACAGAGGTTGATAAGTATTTCAGGTATCAAACCATACAGGGGTATGTACATGATATGGCTGCTGCCATGCAGGATGGAGTGGCAGGCCATGCGGGGTTGTTTTCTAACAGCCTTGATGTTGCCAAGATTATGCAAATGTATCTGCAAAAAGGTACTTATGGAGGTAAGCAATATTTTAGTGCCAAAACGTTTGATACATTCAATACATGCTATGATTGTAAAGAAGGTAACCGTCGTGGTTTAGGTTTTGATAAGCCGCAAATACATAATCCAGGTCCTACGTGTGGTTGCGTAAGTAAAGCCAGCTTTGGCCATACAGGCTTTACAGGTACTATGGCATGGGCCGACCCTGAAACCGGTATTGTATACGTTTTCCTAAGTAACAGGACGTATCCTGAAGCAGGAGAGAACCGTCTTAGTAAAGAGAATATTCGCGAGGATATACAAAAGGTAATCCAGGATGCGATAATAAAATAATTTAAATGTTGAGGATTGGGAGTTATAGGTTTGCAACTTTGAAAATAACACTCAACCCACAACTACTAACCGTAAAAATCCAATCAACAGCAACTACACCGCAGTAATATATAGCTTGATTACCTAAAAGACTGTAAAGAAGCTATGCAAAAGTTATGGAATATTATTGAGGAAAATTTGCCCAAAGGTTTTAGCGAAGACATAGGGTATGCTGTGTGCGTTTTGCAAAGATGACACTAATCTGTATAAACTTATAGTGCAGCTTGTTAGCAAAATGGGATTGCAGGAATGGATAGATATATACGTATCAGGACTTAAAAAGAAGTAATAAGCCAGACTTCCTGATGTGTTTAATTCAACATAAAAAGCGACTTTATGCCGTTTTTTTTGGTTAATTTCGTTATATATTTATATTTGACTTTTCTATGAAAATCGCAATAGTTTGTTATCCTACCTTTGGCGGAAGTGGCGTTGTTGCTACAGAACTTGGGCTGGAACTGGCACGTCGCGGCCATGAAATACACTTTATAACCTACAGGCAGCCGGTGCGTCTTGCACTTTTAAATCCTAACCTGCATTATCACGAAGTACACGTACCAGAATATCCGCTGTTTCATTACCAGCCTTATGAGCTTGCATTATCAAGCAAATTGGTAGATATGGTAAAGTTGCACGGCATTGAGCTGCTGCATGTGCATTATGCCATCCCACATGCTTATGCGGGCTATATGGCTAAGAAAATGCTAAAGGAGCAGGGTATAAAAATACCTATGGTAACCACGTTGCACGGTACTGATATTACACTTGTAGGTAACCACCCGTTTTATAAGCCAGCTGTAAGTTTCAGCATTAACCATAGCGATGTGGTTACGTCTGTTTCGCAGGATTTAAAGGATGAAACCTACCGTTTGTTTGATATTAAGCGTGAGATTTTTGTAATACCTAACTTTATTGAAGTTAATAAAGATAAGCTTAACGGTTTGCCATGCAAGCGCAGCCAGATGGCGGGCGATAACCAAAAAATTGTTACCCACATTAGCAACTTCAGGGAGGTTAAGCGTATACCTGATGTGGTTAAGATATTTAATGAAATACAAAAAAAGGTACCTGCTAAATTATTGATGGTAGGGGATGGCCCTGAGCGTGAACCGGCTGAAAAGCTTGTACAGGAACTGGGTATTAGTGATAAGGTGATCTTTTTTGGTAACAGTAATGAAATCAACGAGATTCTTTGCTTTAGCGATTTGTTTTTGCTGCCAAGCCAAACAGAAAGCTTTGGCCTTGCGGCGCTTGAAGCCAT
>JAZKDS010000065.1:6958-11387 GCA_040387455.1 Bacteroidota bacterium | reverse complement strand
GTATACCGCTACGGTAAGCCGGAGATGCTTTACCCCATGTTTTAAAGGCTTCTGCCGCAGCATCAAGCGCCAGGTCTACATCTTCTTTGGTAGAGCGTGCTGCCTGGGCAAACACCTTACCATCAATAGGCGAAACGTTATCAAAATACTCACCTTTAACCGGCGGTACAAATTTGCCTCCTATAAAATTATCATACTTTTCTTTAAAATCGGGCCTTTTGGCAATTGTGCTCATAACTTATAGTTTATTTGTTTTAACCAAAGTTATCACACTATATCGTTTTAGATGTAGCACTAATCGGTCAATCAATAGCACAAAATTGCCATATTTATTTTTTGGGAATATGTTTTATCTAATAAAAACGTTACAGCCATTCTACAAGCGAAACTCCAAGCCCAAGGGTGGTCTGCTTATTATTATAGTCAATAAGCGTTTCGCCATAGCCATGGGTAAATTGCAGGTAAGCTTTTAGGTTTCCGGCAATCCTGTAAGACCATGATGCCTCAAAATAGCCGCTAAAACTATCATTAACCCTAAAATTTGTACTACCCGTAAAAGTAAGCATATGCCTGTCTTTGCTATAAATGGCTATAGCCTCTCCCCTGCCTATGCGTTCTACAATATCGGGGTTATCATCGCTTTTGTTTTCATCGGGCACCCTAAACCAATACCTTAAGTAGGCCTGCCAGTCGCCGCGCTCAAAGCCGGTTTGCAGTATAATACGGTTCCAGCTTCGCGAAAGCGGCATATCACGTCCGTTACTCTGGTGGTTAAAGCTTATAGAAGCCAGCCTGCCCTTAAAACCGAACAATTTATACTTTGTAGCAAAGTTAAGAATCACTTCCGGCTCATAATTGGTTTCCCTAAACGGCCGCGAAAGACTCTGGTTATAAATTTGCCAGTGCGATTTTTGTGTATACGCACCCCATAAATCACCATGGCCCCAAAGTATGCCTTGTAATATCTTTACCTTAAAACTTATCTGAAATTTTGCCTCAAGATTATTAAAATCAAGTACATCACTTTCATATGCCGGATCCGGATTACCGCTGTGCGGCTGCCCGTTAGGATGGCTCGACCACCGTAACGGTATTAAATACATGGGCTTGTAGGGAGTAATAACAAAAGTACCGGCAGACGTAAGAGTATCAAGCTCCCAACGCTGCGACATCGATTTTGGCCTTTCGTTATTAAATAATGAGCTTACCTGTGCATTGCTTACTGTTGCAATTAGCGCAATACATGTATAAAAGACGGGTCTAAAATTCATAGTGGCAAATGTATTTCAAAGGTATTGATACAATTGCTAAATATTTATTAATAAAATACTTTTCACATCAAAAATTACAGCATATAAAAAAATCCCTATCCGGAAATGGATAGGGATTTTTTATAAGGTATGTTTAAATTATAAAAACAAGCTTAAAACATAATATATTAATGCTGCAAAAAGAGCCGACACCGGTATTGTTAATACCCAAGCCCATATTAAGTTAACCGTTACGCCCCACCTTACGGCAGAGACACGTTTAGTAAGCCCCACACCTATTATAGAACCTGTAATAGTATGTGTAGTACTTACGGGTATTTTTAAATGTTCGGTAAAATATAAGGTTAATGCACCTGCAGTTTCGGCGGCAACACCTTCAAAAGATGTTACTTTAGTAATTTTAGAACCCATTGTTTTTACAATTTTCCAGCCCCCACTAAGGGTTCCAAGTGCAATGGCACTGTAACAGGCCAGCGGAATCCAGCTTGGCATTTCACCTTCTACACCGTCATGTGGTAATACCACATTAAGCCATCCGGGCATACTTTCCTGACTTAGGCCACCTGTATGTATGTAAACCGCCACGGCAGCAGCAATAATACCCATAACCTTTTGAGAGTCATTACCACCGTGCCCAAGGCTAAATGAAGCCGAAGACAACAGCTGCATCCTTTTTAGCCAACTTTCGGCCTTACTAAGTGTCAGGCTACTGAAAAATAGGCAGAATACACTGATAGAAAGGATAATAAATGCAATTAAAAACCATTTAATATTATGTGGTTCAAAAACAATACTCCAAAAATGAGAATCGAAACGTGGCTTCTTAATTTCATCATAACCAACAACCTGCCACCCAACAAACAATATTGTGGCAATCATAAGGCAAGCCGTAAATATCTTAGGATAAATGCTTTTTTTAGAAGAATTTAAAAGCCAAATAGAAATAATATAAGAGGCTATAGCGCCTAAAAGCGGGGCCAGAACAATAAATGCAATGATAATAAGAACACCAGATGGCAATCCGCCGTCTTTACCCGGGTTATACCATGACACAACATCAAAACCGGCATGTGCAATAGCTGCACCGGCAAAACCGCCAATAAGGGTATGTGATGAGCTTGAAGGTATGCCCAGCCACCAGGTTAAAAGGTTCCAGGCAATGGCAGCAAGAAGCCCTGCTAGGATAACCACAAGGTTAATATCCATGGTATTAGCCGTTTTGGCAACAGTATCTGCTACACCAAAACCAAAAACCCAATAGGCCAAAAAGTTAAAAAAGGCGGCCCAGATAACAGCCTGGAATGGCGAAAGTACTTTAGTTGCCACAACAGTTGCAATTGCATTTGCGGCATCATGAAAGCCATTAATATAGTCAAATATTAAAGCCAGCACAATAATTACTATAAGAAGCGTAAACATAGTCAGGGTTGCTATAGTTGTGTTATGAATGCTTAACTGTGATAGATTCTAGCACATTAGCTACTCCTTTACATTTATCGGATGCTGATTCAAGTGCTGAAAGTACCTCTTTATATTTGATAATATTTTTTACATCTGTTTCATTCTCAAATATATCTGCAACAGCTTTATCAAATACGTTGTCCGATTTGTTTTCAAGCTTATTAAGCCTTTTGCAAATCTCTGCAATACCCGCTAAGTTCTTCATATCCTTAAGGTCGGCCACGGCGGCCTCAATAAGCTGGGCGCTCTCAAGGGTAATTTCGGTCATCTTACGAATAGACTTGGTAATTTTCTCTACCTGATACAACCTCATACGGTTAGCTGCACCATAAAGGTAATCAGCAACATTATCTATGGCAGATATAAGCGCGTGAACATCTTCCCTGTCAAAAGGAGTAATAAAGTTACGGCTTAGCTCAAGGTTAGTTTTGTGGGCTATCTCTTCTATTATAGCTTCTAGTTCTTCAATTTTCCTGTAGTGTGCATCCCTTTCATTTTTAGGAAGGTTAACCGCCTCATGAAGCGTCTGGGCAAGTAGTACAAGATTTTGGGCAGCCTGCTCAAAAAGTGGGAAAAATTTCTTGTCTTTTGGCACAAGAAACTGGAAGATGCTGTTTATAGACATTACATTATTTTTTGTGCTGCAAATGTATGGGGTCAATGTTAAGAAATCATTAACTAATCATAAACATGAAGTTACTAATCATAACATTTACTTAAACGCAATTTTTATCATTTTTTTAGAAATATGTTTTAATTGCAAACGTTTTCGTATTTTAGCACACCCAAAATTACATATATTTAAATATATCCAAAACAAAATGGACATTAACTTCAATAAAAACGAAGATCATAATAAGCTGTTGCTTTCAGATTTAAGACAAAAATTTAATAAAGTAAAGCTGGGAGGCGGCGAAAAACGCATTGAAAAACTGCACGGCGAAGGCAAACTTACAGCCCGTGAACGCATTGATTATCTGTTGGATAAAGACACTCAAAGCATTGAAATTGCAGCCTTTGCAGGAGACGGAATGTATGCCGAACATGGCGGTTGCCCCAGCGGCGGCGTTGTGGTGGTTATAGGTTATGTATCGGGCAAGCAATGTGTGGTAGTGGCTAATGATGCCACGGTTAAGGCCGGTGCATGGTTTCCTATTACCGGTAAAAAGAACCTCCGTGCCCAGGAAATAGCCATGGAAAACCGCCTGCCTATTATCTATTTAGTAGACAGTGCCGGGGTTTATCTGCCCCTGCAGGATGAAATATTCCCTGATAAAGAGCACTTTGGCCGTATTTTCCGCAACAATGCACAAATGAGCAGCATGGGCATAACCCAGATTGCTGCCGTTATGGGAAGCTGTGTGGCCGGTGGCGCTTACCTGCCCATTATGAGCGACGAAGCCCTGATTGTAGATAAAACCGGCAGCATATTTTTAGCGGGTAGTTATTTGGTGAAAGCAGCCATTGGCGAAAGTATTGATAACGAAACACTTGGCGGAGCAACAACACACTGCGAGGTAAGTGGCGTTACCGACTATAAAGCCAAAGACGACCGCGATGCATTAGATAAAATAAGGAATATTGTAGACAAGATAGGCAGTTATGATACAGCGGGTTACAGCCGTAAAGCCGCTGTAAAACCTGCCCTGCCCCAGGAAGAAATATATGGGATACTGCCAAAGCTGCGTAACGAGCAG
>JAZKDS010000065.1:1824-6948 GCA_040387455.1 Bacteroidota bacterium | reverse complement strand
AGCAGTATGATATGATGGAAATCATCAAAAGGCTGGTGGATAACTCTGATTTTGAAGAGTATAAAGCGGGCTATGGCCAAACAATACTCACCGGTTATGCCCGTATAGACGGCTGGGCGGTAGGCATTGTAGCCAACCAGCGCAAGGTGGTTAAAACCAAAAAGGGCGAAATGCAATTCGGCGGAGTAATATACTCAGACAGTGCAGATAAAGCCACGCGTTTTATAGCTAACTGTAACCAAAAGAAGATTCCGTTAGTATTTTTACAGGATGTTACCGGCTTTATGGTGGGCAGCAAGTCTGAGCATGGCGGTATTATTAAAGATGGTGCCAAAATGGTGAACGCTGTGAGCAACTCTGTTGTTCCAAAATTCACTATAGTAGTAGGAAACTCCTATGGGGCAGGTAATTATGCCATGTGTGGCAAGGCTTATGATCCCCGCCTTATTGTGGCCTGGCCCAGTGCAGAGCTGGCCGTTATGGGTGGCACACAGGCCGCTAAAGTACTACTGCAAATTGAAGCCAGTAGCCTGAAATCCAAAGGAGAAGAACTTACACCTGAGAAAGAAACCGAGCTTTTTAACAAGATCAAGGCAAAATATGACGCCCAGGTATCGCCCTATTATGCAGCAGCCCGCATCTGGACAGACGGTATTATTGACCCGCTTGATACCCGAAAATGGATTTCGATGGGTATAGAGGCGGCAGATCATGCCCCTATTACAAAACCATTTAATTTAGGTGTTTTACAGGTCTAAAAGTGGTTAACTTTTCACTTTCGGAGTTAGGATTCGACTAATTTTTAGAAATCAGAACTAAGGAAATCAGAATTTAGATTGAGCTTCGCTTACTATGGTGAGCAGGAGCGCAATCTGAACTCTGATTTTTTTTTGATTCTAATTTCCAATTTCTGAAATTGGTTACATTTGCGCCAGCCAATGAACAACTCAAAACACTACTTTAAATCGCTTACCGGCATAAGGGCTATTGCTGCCATTATGGTTTTTTTATACCACAACCGCAAATACTGGCGCAATGATTTGCCCATGCCTGTTATGAGGCTGCTAAGCGAGTTTCATACCGGGGTAACATTGTTTTTTGTACTCAGTGGCTTTTTACTGGCCTACCGCTATAAAGATGAACCCTTAGGCAGTTTTAAAGAATATGCTAAATACCTGCTGCTTAGGGTGGCACGCATTTATCCATTGTACTGGCTGCTGCTTACCGCCTTTTTTATAGACCAGGCATACGGTAGCAAGGTAACTACCTATTATTTACATTACTCCCTGCTCTACCCTTTATTTAATACATATGTGCTTACAGGCATCAGCCAGGCGTGGTCGCTTAGTGTAGAGATGTTTTTTTACCTGTTTTCTCCGTTGTTATTTTTGCTGCTAAAGAAAAATTTAGCCAAAGCCCTGCTCTTTCTCTTAGCCTTGCTGGGGCTGGCATGGGGCATTGGCTTTAGCCTGCACCGCGCCAGTTTGAACCCGCACGATTTCCTCTACCCGCTAAATTTTATACTGGGCAATACCTTCTTTGGCCGCAGCCTTGAGTTTTTTGCAGGCATGTACCTTGCTTACCTCATGCAACAAAAAACGCAGCTACTCTCCGGGTTCAAACTTAGATATGTAACCCTCGCAGGTTCAGCATTATTTATTATAACGATAGGGGCCATAGCCTTGTTTGCCAAAAACAATTTTGTACATGGGGTAGAAACATGGCCCGGAAGGCTGCTGCATGAAACACTACTGCCTGTTAGCGTGGCAATCATGTTCTATGGGTTATTGACCGAAGCCACCTTGCTTTCAAAATTCCTTTCTACAAAGTTTATGGTGCTGCTGGGCAATGCCTCGTTTGCATTTTACCTCATCCACATCAGTTACTTTAATCTTAAGCTGAAAGAGCTGTTCTTTTTGCCTGATAATAATTTTGTAGTGCTATGGCTGTGCAGCATTGCCATTTTTATGTGGATAGAAAAACCACTATACGAGCTGTGCCGAAAATGGGTGGCTAAAATTTAAGATAAGGGCTTAATCGGTATCCACACCTCTTCCTCACTATCCTCAGCTCCGTTTTTATATTTTGCACCTAAAACCTCAAAGTGCGTGCGCACATCAAGAGCGTAGCCTGACTTTGGCAGCCAATCTTCAAATATAGCCCTGTAAAAGCCCGCAGCGGCAACTGGGCTACCTTTGTATACAAAAACAGCATAAAGCCCGCCAGCAAGCTCTAACACTTCCATACCCTCCGGAATAGCACTACAACCAGACACCTCTACCGCAGCCCACTTTTCAAATTCAACATCAGGATTGAAATCATTAAAAAAACCTTCGGGGTAATTTTGAAGCGAATACATGTCTGTTCCCACCACTTGTGCAATTTCTTTACGGCGGGGCATAAACCCCTGCCATAACTGAGCTGTTGTATTGTTAGCAAAACTCATAGTTTGGCGCAATCCTAAAAGTTTCTTCTCAGTAAGTGTAGTAATAAAAGGAACCATGGGTTTAAAATATTTGCAGCAAAATACAAATTTACAGCCATTAATTTATTCAGCAGAAAAAATATTGCAGGTACTAGCGAGCAACTTTACAAGTTCCCTTCAAAAAATTAACAACCTGATTATTAAAATCATATTTTTGGATAAACCAAACCAATAAATCATAATTATGGAAACAAAATTAGCCAATCCCGCACCTCTTGGCCTGCTGGGCTTTGCAATGACCACCATCCTGCTTAACATCCATAACCTGGGCTTTTTTCCCATTACATCGGTCATACTCGCAATGGGTATCTTTTATGGGGGACTGGCGCAGATAATAGCCGGACTGATGTGCTTTAAACAGGGAAAGACGTTTGCAGGTACTGCCTTTACATCATACGGATTTTTTTGGCTAACGCTGGTAGCCGTCTGGATGCTGCCTGCCACCGGTATTGAAAATGCAGCAGCAACCCCTCCGGCCTTTTTAGCCTGGTACCTTGCCCTGTGGGGCACCTTTACCGGTTTTATGTGGGTAGCCACCTGGGGCAACAGCAAGGTGCAGCAGTTTGTATTCCTGTCTCTTACAATATTGTTCTTCCTGCTATCTACTGCCTTATGGACCGGCAACGAAACCATACACAAAATTGCAGGCGCTGTAGGCGTTATATGTGGAGCCAGTGCCTTTTACCTGGCCATGGCTGAATTGCTGGAAGAAGTGAAAGGTAAAAAAGTAATACCGTATTAAAAGATGCAATTTTTAAGTAAAGTTGCCTTGAATTTTTAGTTCTATTGTTTCAAGATATAAGAACAATAATAACAAAAGCAGCACAACTTATGCTGTACTGCTTTTAATTCTTTAAAAAGATATCCTGTTCTGCCGCCCGCCATCCTGCCGTGTTGCTGATAGGTTTCCGCACAAGTGTGTACGCCTACGTTAGTTAATGCCCTGCACGAACGGGTGGAAAGTGCAGCGCCCGTTACAGCCTCCTTCGGCAGGCTGCCTACCCGTCGTCTTCGTTATGGTGGGCAACGCTGTAAAAGGTTATCCTTTTGTGTACTGTAAAGTTAGGCATTGATATGTTAGCACCGTCTTAAAGCCGACATAACGTCAAGTTAAAATACTAAAGGGTTGAGAGTTGGGAGTTATTTTAAAGTTTAGTACCTGATTGCAACTTTAAAAACAACCCTCAACTCCCAACCATAAAACAAATAAGGCTGCCAATGGCAGCCTTATTTGTTTTATGTAAACGGGCGTTACGCCACAATACGTGGGTAAAAAACAGTACACATCATGCCTTCGCTTGCTTTTTCGCTGTGCGGGCAATAGGTAGTCTGGAATTTGCTGCATTTTAGGCAGTCGGTATCCCTGTTAATTACGGCGCGGAACTCATAAGCCCCACAGGCCTGTGTTTCGGCAGTTACTATTTCGTGTACGTTGCACAACTGCCCTTTTACATGGTGATCGCAGTTACCACAACAATTTGCTAATTTAATATCCATGATTTCTTATTTTTAGTAGGTTAAACTTTCTTTCTCAATTACACTACAAATTTAAGCAGAATATATGTTATAGAAATTCTAAATAACTGTAATTGAGCTATTTATAAATAGACCGTTTATAAATAACAAACCTAAAAAACTAATATCCAACATGTTGCAACATTGCATTATGACGGCCTTAACGTTTGAAAAATTTCAATTAAGACTAAGAAAATGCTTTACTTAATCTTAATAAGGAAGAATGTCAGGAAAATGGAACACGGATGACACGGATCGAGCGGATGAACGCGGATTTTTTTCAGGTTCTGTCATTCCGACCGGAGCGCAGCGGAGTGGAGGAATCTTGGTGTGTAATACGCGGATTTTTTCACGCTTTGTCATTCTGAGCGAAGTGCAACGAAGTCGAAGAATCTCATATTTATTACATGCGAGTGAAGTTATTCCCCTCTCGAGGGGTGCCCGCAGGGCGGGGTGGTTTTTCAGTTGCTTTCTTCACGCACCATCTTTGCGAGGAGGAACGACGAAGCAATCTCATAATCCTCATAGAATTATAAAAATAATTATTATATTCGCTCTAATCCTTACCGTATTTCAACTATGAAAAACAACCCTATTTTACTTCTTCTTGCATTAGTATTCACAATTTTTTGTGCAATTTTTATATTTACTCTACCAGCATATTTTGATAGATTTAATTTCACTGAAACAGGTCAGATAGGTGATACAATTGGAGGCTTAAGTGGACCTATTATAGGCATTATTGGTATATATTACGTTTATAAAACTTATGTTCAACAAATAAATGAAAGATGGTATCAAATTAATAATAAAACATTGACTGATATTGACGCAGATTTAAATCCAATTTTCGTACTTCCAACTGGTGAAAAAGAAAAATATAATAATTATGATTCAACAATTCAATATTCAGGATTAAGTGCTATGACTATAATTATACAAATGCTTGATGGATATGATAAACTTAATAAATTTGAAAGGTTAGCGGTAGATCAATTTATATTTGAATACGGACGAAAAGTTAAATATTTAGAGATATTTATGATAAATATTATCAGCAAAAAGAATAATTATAAATCTGAATTTGATCATCTTAATTACAAGGCAAACGATGTATACTATGG
>JAZKDS010000065.1:0-1814 GCA_040387455.1 Bacteroidota bacterium | reverse complement strand
CTCCACAAAAACAAACTTCGATAGACTAATAAATTCGTTAAATCCCAAAGAGGCAGACAAGACAAATGTTGATGCAAAACCCAGATTTAATGACCCTAAAAATATTAAGAGTCAATTCGTAATCATGCGCAAAAATATCGAAGATTTAATTATTCCAGATCCATTGTATACACGAAGACCTAAAAAGTAATATTGTACAGCATCCCCACTCCTTTTAACAATTTCTTACCCTCCTCACCACCCTAAAATCACCTCAAAAATCAGTACCTTTGCGTTTTGCAAAAAACTATGCTAGATTCTAATGATACTATAGAGGTATTAGGTGCCCGCGTGCACAACCTTAAAAATATAGATGTTTCCATACCCCGCGAAAAACTCGTGGTTATTACCGGCCTTTCCGGCTCCGGAAAGTCATCCCTCGCTTTTGACACCATTTATGCCGAAGGCCAGCGCCGCTATATAGAAACCTTTTCGGCCTATGCGCGCCAGTTCCTCGGCGGCCTTGAGCGCCCCGATGTAGACAAGATAGACGGCCTTAGCCCCGTGATTGCCATTGAGCAAAAAACTACCAGCAAAAGCCCCCGCTCTACCGTAGGCACCATTACCGAGATTTACGACTTCCTCCGCCTGCTCTACGCCCGTGGTGCCGATGCCTACAGCTACATGACCGGCGAAAAGATGGTAAGCTACAGCGATACCCAGATAAAAGACCTTATTGTTGAAAAATTCAGCGGCAAGCGCATAACCATACTCGCGCCGATAATCCGCTCGCGCAAAGGGCATTACCGCGAATTGTTTGAGCAGGTAAGCAAGCAGGGCTTTTTAAAAGTGCGTGTAGACGGCGAAATTAAAGACATTGAGAGCGGCATGAAGCTGGACCGTTACAAGGTGCACGATATTGAAACCGTAATCGACCGTATGGCGGTTGACACCAGTGCCGATACCGATAAACGTCTGGCCGACAGCATTAAAACCGCTATGTACCACGGCGAAGACGTGCTTATGGTTATTGAGCAGGAAAGCCAGGAGGTGCGCTACTACAGCCGTAACCTTATGTGTCCGTCAAGCGGTATCTCCTACCCTAACCCGGAGCCGAATAACTTTTCATTCAACTCACCCAAAGGCGCGTGCGACAACTGCAACGGCTTGGGCACAGTTAACGAAATCAATGTAAAGAAGATAATCCCCAACCCTAAATTATCTATAAAACAGGGTGGCTTTGTGCCGTTGGGCGAATACAAAAACTCATGGATATTTAAGCAATTGGAAGCCATTGGCGAAAAGTTTGAATTCAAGATAACCGACCCAATTGAGAAAATTCCGGCTGAGGCCATGGAAATGATACTCAACGGCGGTAAGGATAAATTTGTGGTAAACAGCAAAACCCTGGGCGTTAACCGCGAATACAAAATTGATTTTGAGGGAATTTCGGCCTTTATCAAAAACCAGTACGACGAAAATGCCACGGCATCATTAAAACGGTGGGCTAAAGATTTTATGGACGAAGTGCCCTGCCCTGTGTGCCACGGCACGCGCCTTAAAAAGGAATCGCTGTACTTTAAAGTAAACGGCCTTAACATTGCCGAGCTTTCGGCTATGGATATATCAGACCTGGCCAACTGGTTTGAGCACCTGCACGAAAACCTGTCCGATAAGCAAAAAGCCATCGCAACTGAAATCGTGAAAGAAATCAGGGCACGCCTTAGCTTCCTGGTAGATGTGGGCTTAAACTACCTGTCACTAAGCCGCAGCTCGGGTACACTGAGTGGCGGTGAGGCACAGCGCATCAGGCTGGCCACACAAATAGGCTCGCA
>JAZKDS010000064.1:759-4305 GCA_040387455.1 Bacteroidota bacterium | reverse complement strand
AACGCTACATGCCCTTTGCCCGGGTGTATGGCCAGCTGCACTTTGGGCAGTCCTTCCATGTCGGCAAAAATGCCGCCGCCTAAAAGCCGGTACGTTTCTACAACATGGTTAAGGTCTACCCCGTCATTATCGCCCATAAGCAGCAGCGTAGGCGCCTTGATGTTTTTTATGTTATCGGCGCCCAGGTCAAAAGACTGGTTGTCAAGTTGAAGCATCTTTTTAATAAATGTATGCCAGTGGGCCTTATCCGGAGCCACCTTTTCATAAGCAGCCTTCATGGGTGTGCCGTCAAAAATGGTTTCGTTAAACCCTTTCAGCGCATCGCGCACCTGCGGCAGCCAGCCTTCGCGTTTATAAACAGATGATACTATTACCAGCCTGTTTACCAACTCAGGGTGTTTAATGGCAAATTCAAACGCTATGCTGCCACCAAAGCTGTAACCTAATATATCGGCCTTTTCAACGTTAAGGTATTTAAGTGCTTTGGCAATATCATCGGCCATAGCAGTATAGCTGTACGGCCTGTCAATATCGGCGGTATGCCCATGCCCCTGCATTTCAAAAGCTATTACCTTATGCTTTTTTGCCAGTTCGGGCAGCAAATCGCCCCAACCCTCAATGGTCATAAATGAGCCGTGGATAAGTACCAGTGGCGTGCCTTCGCCATGAATTTCATAATACATATTCAGTCCATTTACCGGTGCATAGCCCGATGTGTGCTGGGCAGTGGCGGGTAATGTAAATTGTATCAGAAACATAATTGTAAGTGTTTTAATTACTGTGGTTTTCATAATCAATTGGTTTTTATAAAGGTACCTAAGATGATTATAAAAGGGGCTGTGCATTACTGACAAGCAAGTGGGGCGTTCAGGACAAATATTTTTAACTGTAATATCTATTGTTCAATAACGTTTTTACTTACATTTGTAACCTGTTACAAAAGCAGTTATTAAACTAATACACGATATATTATGAATTTTGCCAGTAAACTTTCGCTTATAGCCCTTTCGGTAGTGCTTTTTGCAAGCTGTAAAAATACCGCCAAAGACGGTAACCTTGAAACACCAAAAGACAGCACCGCTGCAGATACTACTGAGGCAAAGCACACTGCTGCCAACCTTGAAACGGCTTCGTTTAAAATTGATGGTATGATGTGCCCGCAGGGATGTGCAGCGACTATTGAAAAAAAACTTGCTAAGATGGATGGCGTAGATAATGCTAAAGTTGATTTTGACAGCAAAACCGCTACCATACAATTTGACCCTGCAAAGCAACATACCGAAACATTTGTACAAACCGTAGAAAAAATGGGCGAGTACAAAGTAAGCAATGTAAAATCAAGTGGCGATAAAGCGTATTATAACCCACAGCAGGAGCCTGCTAAAAAGCCTGCTGCTAAAAAAGCTACAACAACTACCACTACGGCAGCAAAAGACAAAAAAGAGGCTAAGCCTGCTTCTTGCTGCGCAACAGATAAAGCGGCTAAAAAACCGGCTGCCGGCTGTTGCTCATCTGATGCTAAAAAAGAAACCAAAGGGGGTAAAATGTAATGACCCTTTTTTAATCATATTTAGAAATCCTGCCTAACGGCGGGATTTTTTATTTAAATGCCATAAGCTTATTGCTATATGTTATAACAAAAGGGTTGCTGGCACCCGGCTTTTTTTCTACATATACAAACTTATATTTTTTGGCATCGCTGCTTTTTATAACCGCCTCTTTTTTAGTGTGGCTGTCATAAATGGTAATATCGGCGGTGTTGTCAATAGCTATTTTCTCGGCCAACCCGTTGCCCATGTTGCTAATGGGGTAGCCGGTATAAAATTTCTTCGCTGTACTGCTTATGGTAATATTCTCTCCCTTAAAATTTTTTGTCAAAATCAGTACGCCCTGGGTTTCGCCGGTGGCTTTCATAGCTTTTAGGGTAGCTGTTTTCTCGGCATCAGGTGCGGCTTTAAAATTATCATTATAGGCCACTTCGGGCTTGGCCTTGGCTGGTTTAGCGGCTGTTGTTTTACTGGTTTTACACATTACCAGTGTCATGCTCAGCGCTAAAATTAAAAGTATCTTTTTCATGTTCTGTACATTATCAAACTTAAAAGTACTTTTTCAATCTGGCAATTGCCAAAGCTTTAGCATATAAATAACAAAGGGAATTATTTTCACCCTAAGGCACAACGTTATTTCACGAGGTTCACAATGTTTCACTGGTTCAATAAGCATGTTGAAGGAACACAAAGCTTTGTGGCCTTCCGCCGAAGGCGGCTATCGTTGCGGCCTTAGTGTAAACCGTTGTGCCTTAGTGGTGAAAAATGATTTTCGTGTTAATAAAAAAGGCTCCCCGTAATTGGGAAACCTTTTGATTTCCTGCAAGGTCTTTAAGACCTTGCAGGAATATTATCCGGTTCAAAACTTTAAACCTATTCTTTAACCAGCTTTATGGTGCTTAGCTTACCTGCTGTATCGGTAACCTTTACAAGGTACATGCCTTTAGCAAGGGCGCTAACGTCAAACGCTTTTCCGGCCTGCGCCGAAGCATAGTTTTGCACCAGCTGTCCGGCAAGGTTGTATACCTGTACGGTTTGCACATCTGTAGTAAGGCTAAATGCCGTAGCCGAAGGGTTAGGGTACAGGGCAAGGCCGGTGGACTGTGGCGTTGTGTCTGTACCCAGTATGCTCATAATTTTATAAATGCGGTAGCCTTTTGCAGGTATTGATGGCATTTCATAATCGGTAAAGCCACCATTGCTGTTAACAGTCATTTCGAGCGTTCCGGCACCTAAAAGGTCAAGCAGGAATACCTCCCCCGGAGCAATGCCACCATTGTTAAGTGTTACTGTAAGGTCGTTTGTAGCGCTGTTTCCTAAGTTTTCTACCACGAGTATGTTTTCATTTTCAAACTGCCTTACAAACGCTAAAACTGATGAATTAGATGTTGCTACAGGCAGGTAGGTGCCTTTGCTCAATGCATCCTCGGTATTGCGCAGGGTTATCAGGCTGTGGTAGTGGTGCCATAACGATCCTGCGTCGGCCTGTTGTGCCGCTACGTTTTTAGTAGTGTAGTCGCTGTTAATAGCGCGCCATGGGTTGCCGGTGGTAAATCCGGCTTTTGCCTCGCCCGTCCATTGCATTGGGGTACGCAGGTTTTCATCGGGCTTAATGCCCGTCATGCCTATCTCGTCGCCATAATAAATATACGGTATCCCCGGAAGGGTAAACAACAGCGTTGTGGCTGCCTTGGTTTTGGCCATATCGTTATTAAACTGGCTCATAATACGGTTGGTATCATGGTTGCCCAGTATATTGCCCCATTGCAAAAACGGGTAAGAGCTCACTACATCTATCATCTGGTTGGCAAGGTCGGACGCGCTGCCGCTGTTCAGGCCGTTCAGTATGCTGTCGGCCAGCTCAAACTCAAAGCAGTAGTCAAGCCCGTTGTTGTTTACATACTGTGCTGCAATGCTGGTAACATCCCAGGCTTCGCCCACGGCAAAAGCCTCCGGCTTAACCGATTTATAAAACGCCCTGAACTCCTGCCAATAGGCA
>JAZKDS010000064.1:0-749 GCA_040387455.1 Bacteroidota bacterium | reverse complement strand
TACCGCATCCAGCCTAAAGCCATCTACGTGCATATCCGTAAGCCAAAACTCCGATACATCTTCAAACGCCTGGTGTACTTCGGGGTTGTTAAAGTTCAGGTCTGGCATTCCGCTGTAAAACGCGCCATAATAGTATGCACCGTTATTTTGGTACCATGCATCGCCAAAGGGGCCCGGTGTGCCGGGGTTGGTGTCTTCCCAAATGTACCAGTCGCGTTTGTCGCTGGTGGGGTTGGTGCTTGCCACAAACCACGGGTGCTGGTTGCTGGTATGGTTCATAACCAGGTCTATAATTACTTTTATGCCGCGGTTGTGGCATTCGGTAATAAGCTGCTGAAAATCGGCATTGGTGCCATAGTCCTGCTCCACGGCCATATAATCAGTAACGTCATAGCCGTGGTAGCTGGGCGACTGCATAATGGGCATCAGCCACAGGCCGGTAACACCCAGGTCGGTAGTGGTGTTGGGGTTGCCGTCGTTAAGGTAATCCAGTTTGCTAATAAGCCCCTGTATATCGCCTTTACCGTCGCCGTTGCTGTCTTTAAAGCTGCGCACAAAGGCTTCATAAAACACCGTTTCGTTCCACCAAAAGGTTTGCATGGCATCTACACGGATGATGTTGCCAAACTGCCTGGTAGAAACATTTCCGTTAGCATCGGTAACCGTAAGTGTAAAGTTGTACACCCCTTCGGTATTGTAGGTAATCAAAGGGTTTTGCGCGGCAGATGTAGCGGGCGTACCTCCGGGGA
>JAZKDS010000063.1:21649-24698 GCA_040387455.1 Bacteroidota bacterium | reverse complement strand
TCATGATTCACCTGCCCTGGGGCGGCTCCATGGGCACCGCCGATGAGCTGGAGCAGTTTGCAAGCCAGCTCCGCAGCATCGAAAAAAAGATGGTGGGCTTTTATAAAAAAGCACTGGGCGTGCAGGAGCAGGCCATAGTACCGCTCTTAAAAAACGAAACCTGGCTTACCGCAAAACAGCTCAGCGCACTGGGCTTTACCACAACCCCGCAGCAGGTTAAGGCTGTAGCAAAAGCTTTCATTAACACAAACTCCATGAGAGGTACGTTTACCGAAAAAGACAGGCACTGGATGGAAAGCCTGTTTACCAAGGTGGTGGGCAAGTTTAAAAACGCCCACATTTACAGCAAGGTAGTGCAGGATGCCACCGGCGCCGAAATTGATTTTACCGATTTGCCCGATGACGGCGTGATTGAGGTTGGGGCCATGGCCACTATTGACGGCCTTCCGGCAGAAGGCGAGTATACCCTGCCCGATGGCTACACCTATGTGTTTACCGCCGGCGAACTTACTGAGATTATAGAGCCGGAAGAAGAAGCCCCCGCAGCGGCATCGCTCCGTGCCGAAAACAAAAACCTGAAACGCCAGCTCAACCTAATTAAAAACGAGGTTATGGCACTAAAAAGGCAGGTGGGCAGCCGCTATAGCCTTGAAGGTAAAAAAGTGGCCGCACGCCGCCCCGGCGAAGCAGACAGGCTAAGTGGCATGAAGCAATATTTGAAAGATAAAAATAAAAAGTAATGGCGCTAATTAATGCAGATGCTTTAACGCTTAACCCCCGCGAGGCCGAAACCGTAAGCGAAGTTATTTTTGAAAGGGTGTTTAACGACAGCGACCTGGCCGAATACCATGAGGTAGAAACCGGTATTGACGTAAAAACCCAAATTGCGTTTGCCGAAAGATTAGGCCTGCTGGGCAAAAAATCCGAAGGGTGTACGCCTAACGAGGCCGGTGGCTTTACCCTTACCCAAAAGTACTGGACACCCGTGCTGGAAGATTTCCGCTTAAGGCATTGCCAGAACGATATGCCGGCACTGCTTAAGCTGTTTCGCAAATCGCAGCGCATTAACCCCGACTTTTTCGATGCCGTGGGCACGCAGGAGTTTGGTGTTATCATCTCGGCGGTAGAAAGCGCGCTTATCGAGAACATTCACCGTAAGGTGTGGTTTAACGATACTGCAGCGGCTACCATTGCTAACAGCGGCGTGTTTAAAAACGGTACCGATGTAGAGTATTTTAACTCGTTCGACGGCCTTTTTAAACAAATATATGCCGAGATACCTACCAATGCCGTTAACCGTGTAGCCGTTACCGCCAATGCAGGCACAACCTATACCGGACAGATTTTAGCCGAAGATGCTGCCCTTGCCATATTCGAAAAAATGGTGGTAGCGGCCGATGAGCGCCTGGTATCGGCAGATGATGCCTTTATACTGGCTACCCGCTCTATGGCCGATAACTACCGTGCCACACTGCGCAACAAAAACCTGGGTTCAGGCTTTTTAGAAGTGGTTGAAGAAGGCCGCCCCAAACTGTACTTTGATGGAATTGAGGTTAAAGTGCGCTACGACTGGGACAGGTACATAAAAGAATACCTGAACAACGGTACAAAACACCACCTGCCACACCGCGCGGTACTTACCACAAAAAGCAACGTACCCGTTGGCACTTTAAGCGAAGAAGACCTTACCAAGCTTGACGTTTTTTATGACAAAACATTAAAAACCAACATTATGGATGCCGCCTATACCCTTGATGCCAAGCATCTTGAAGCATATATGACGGTAGCAGCGTATTAATTTATTTCAGGTTTCAGGTTCTTTTTACAGTTCTGTGTGCTTGTAGAGACAGATTGAATCTGTCTCACGCCCAGAATTTCGGGTTGAGTAAGCACGTAACAGTCACGCTGAGCTTGTCGAAGCGCCCATGAGTAAGTAGATTAGAATCAAGCTATTCCCCTCTTGAGGGGTGCCCGTAGGGCGGGCTGGTTTTTCCAATTCTAAAGAAACCCGCTAAACAACCCTAACGTTGGGGGTGTTTCTGATATGAGTAAAGCTAACCTTAAACCCTAAACTTTAAACAAATTTCTTACCAATCTTTCACCTTCAATCTTTCATCTTTCAATATTTGAATCTTTTAATCTAAAAAAGAACATGCCAGATTGCACAGGAAACCTAACCGCAGATATCATTTTTGACTGCATCAATGCGCCCATGGGCGGTATAGAGCAAAATGTAGTACTTATTAATAAAGCCGATATAGATGTGGCTGCCACTACTGTAGATGCCACAAACCGCATTTTAGTAACCAACCTGCAGCTTAAGCCCGGCAAAACCGGCTACCTGCTTACAGGTATAAAGCAAAGCAACGGCAAGGCATGGGAGCTTGTTAAAAAAGAAAATGCGCCCGATAAGTTTAAGCACACCTTTAGCGGCGTGATTTTTAACCCAACAGCAATTAACAAGCAACAGGCCGATAGCCTTGCAAAAGGCGCCAAGTATGTAGCCGTGGTAGAGCAGGTATGGAAAGGCGCCGCCAGTGCCGATGCTTTTGAGATATTAGGCTTTAGCAGCGGCCTTGAAATTACTACCATGACAAACAGCAGCCGTGAAAACGACAACATGATTATGTTTGAGCTTAGCAGCGCCGATGGTTTTGAGGAAACCACCATGCCTAAAACCTTCCTTGATGGTGATTATGCCGCTACTAAAACGGCCTTTACCAACAAATTTGAGCAGGATCCGGCCTAATGCCTGATTTTGCCACCATGGATATCGCCACCCTTACCCGTAGTGTTACGGGCGAGGGGGTGCGATACCTCACGCTCTTTCTGCGTGAGTACACCGCGCTTTTTGGCGGAACGGTAAACCCGGCATGCCCTAAATGCCTTAACCAATATTTGACCCGATATAAAGGATATTATTACGCTATGGCAAACACATGTCAATACCGCCTGCATGCCCGGTATGAAAATATACCACTGGAGTTTGGCTCGCCCATATTGGTCAGCAATGCAAACATAACCGATGAATATGCCGCAAAGCTGCTGG
>JAZKDS010000063.1:19270-21639 GCA_040387455.1 Bacteroidota bacterium | reverse complement strand
ATATTCACCTCGAAATCGGCTCGGCCGGACCATGTCGAACCAGCCGGTCCCCTGTTCGGACTGCTCGGCATAATGAAACTGGAGCTGATGGCCCTCCACTTTGCCGGTGATCGTCCCCGCTCGGGGGGTCGCGGCCGTCCACGCCTGTTTGCGCAAATACCGGTGGAGCAGCCCACAGCAGCCCAGCAGGCAAAAACGCTTAAGCAGGCCGTTAAAAAAGCCGCGCAGGTTAAAAAAAAAGTAAAAACAGTGTCGCAGCCCATAACCGGCGAAACAAGTATTGGTGATACTCCCCCTGAAACCGCCCAGTCATGAAAACATTACTGATTGAGGTCTGGAAACGCCTCACGCCCTGGAGCAAAACCGCCGATGTATATGCCAATGATGTAGATAATGCCTATCCTGACCGTATGGATCGGCTTATAAACAACAGCGTTACCGCCAAGAGCGCCGCAGCAATTATGGTACAGTACCTCTTGGGCAAAGGCTATGGCGAAGTTGCCGATAATGCCATAATCAACAAAGCACAAAACCTGAAGCTGATTGACTTTGCCGATGATGTGGCCGACGATTTGGTAAAGCAGCGCGGTGTGTTTATCCACATCAACTACAACGCCCTGTACCAGGTTGCCGATTGCAGCGTGCTGCCCTTTGAGTGGTGCCGCATAGGCAAAAAAGACAGTAATGATTATGCCGGAAAGGTGGCCGTGTGCAAAGAATGGCTCAAGCCTAAACGCACTGATATTGAGCTGATAGATGTATACAATCCGCGCAAAAAAGTAATCGATGCCCAGGTAGAAAAAGCCGGCGGGTGGGAGCATTACAAAGGTCAGGTGCTGTACATCAATATGGATACCAAGCTTATTTACCCGCTCAGCCGTATCGATTCGGTTGCAGAGGACTGCGACAGCGAGGCGCAGGCATCTGTCTATAAAAACAGGCTGTTACGCAAAGGGTTCTTTGGCAATACGCTGGTGGTAACGCGCCCGTTAGTGGGCGAGGGGCTACAGCCCGGCAGCCATGCGCTTCAGGAAGCCGAAAGTGAGCGGGAGGCGTTTCAGAAAGCCATAAAAGACAGCCTGGGTGCAGAGAATACCGGTGGTGTGTTGTGCCTGGAGATGGATTTTGCCGGAGAAAAGCTGGAGGATGCCATCCTTATCAAACAAATTGAAAGCAAAATAGACGACAAGCTGTTTAATTATACTGAAACCAGTGTGCGCGAAAATATACTGGTAGCCTTTAACAACCTGCCTTCGGGGCTGATAAAGACAAATGATTCGGCACTGTTTGGCAATAGTGGCGAGGCCATCCGCGAAATGAAGCGCACCTACTGGGAAAATACTACCAAGGAGCGTAACCTCGTTACATCAATACTCAATCGCCTTTTAGAAAAATCGGCAGAGCATTCAAGCCTTAAAGTACAACCCTTAAAACTGACCGATGATGCAGCCCCTTATAACCCGGAGTGATATAGCCCGTTACAAGCAGATAGCCAAGACCCCGCACGATGATAAGCTCAATGAGCAGATACTGGATGCGCAACTGCTGGACGTGCAGCCGCTTATCGGCGAAAGCCTGTTTAACAAAATTATAGCGGCACCGTTAGCCTATGCTGATTTAATGGATGGCGGCATTTATGAGCATGATGGCATTAGTTATACCAATTATGGCCTTAAAATGGTGCTGGCTTATTTTGCATACGGGCGCTACATTATGTTTTCATCGGCCATAGATACTCCCTTTTCGGTGGTTGAAAAGCTGAGTGATAACAGCCGCCCGGTCGAGGCTTCGGCCAAAAAGACCATTTATACGCTCAACCGGGAAGCCGCCCATCAGGTTTGGGATAATGTGCGCAATTACCTTATCCGAACCCGCCAGCCTGACTTTAAAGGATGCAGGGCGCAGCCGCAGGGCATAAGATTTTCTAAAATAACCTGATATGACCATCATCAATTCGGTAAGCAGCAGCCGTTTTTCAATAAATGGTGTGCAGTACCTTAAAAATTACATATCGGCAGTGCATGGCTCGCGGGTAGAGATTTTTAACTGCTATGAGCGGGCCGATGTGCTACTGCCATTAACGCTATTTTCTCAGGTAAGCCTCAATGGCACGGTTTACGGCAGTGCGACGCTATTGCAGGCCGCCCTGCTCAATGTTCTTTACTCGCGCGCCACACTGGGCTTGGGCGGTCTTGAGGACCAGGATAACATTGATATTAAGAAAACCTTTAAAATAGTTCCCGGTGAATCGTTTACCAGTATCCTAAACAAAATAAACAGCCTTACTGCATATACCGTTACAGAAAAGCAGTCGGTTTGGTTTGTAGGCAGGGAGCAGCTCGCGGGGTTAAAACGGAAAACGACCTCTT
>JAZKDS010000063.1:13907-19249 GCA_040387455.1 Bacteroidota bacterium | reverse complement strand
AATCCGCTTCCATCAGTGGTTGCTAACCCCGCTACGGTAAAATACAAGATGATCAATAAAGGCAAGGGCACTTATGGCGCCGGGGCTATACAGTTAACATCGGCACACCTCGAGCTTGTATATTCTGGCAATACCACCAGCCAGGAAATGGAGAACGATGCAGAGACCGATGTTATAAATTTTTCCCTTACCGCGGGCCAAACCATAAATCAGTGGCTCAACGCGCGCTCACCTGGCCTGCCTATACAGCCGCAGGATGCAGGTTATACCATTTTTAAAGGCCAAAATAATATAGCGCAGGCGTTGTCTTATTTGTGGCTTGGGTCCGGCGGCACGTATGGTGCCGGACAGGCGCAAAGTAGCGGCGCAGATTTTCAGTTACTGAGTGAGGTTGTGCCGGCGGGTCTTCCTAACCTCCAGCAAGTAACAAACGTCGGTGCGATTACAACACACATCATTGGCATACAAACGGACAATAAAAAAACACGTTATACCGGTGCCGGCACAATTCATAGTGAAGACGGTAGCAACTTTTTAATAACTGAAACAACTGAAACCCCGGTGGCGAATGTTACCGGCATTAACGTGGCCCATCGGCAAGCTTATAAAAAGGTTGATGTAATATCCGTAGAGAATATTGAAGATATTGTATTCCCTGCCACAAATGCTTTTTACCAGGTAAATAACGATACAAACTTTAGCATAGCGCCACAATTAATGCTTTACTACAATGATGGCACCGCCACAGAGCCGGGTGAGCTCTATACGTTTCCGCTTGCAAGACTTAACACAATAATGTAAAAAATATAAAACCATGGTAGAAACAGGATTTCCGGTTGTTGTAAAAAACGACCTTGTACCCATAAAAATAGACTTTGCTGGAACCCCGCTGTCAAGGTTAGAAATTTTTGAACAAGACGGTACAGCGGTAAGTGGGCCTATAGGCTCAGGTAGTTACACGGGCTTGGCTAATGTAATAAACACCAATATTATATTGGGTTCGGCGGCAGAATTAGGAGGATTTAATCTATATGTAAAGACATTTAGCATCAACTCTACAAAGGATGCGGATTTTATAATCAGAATTAACCAGGCGGCCGGTTTTTTGGGAACTGTCGCGGTAACTGCTGATAGGGAATTTATAGTTAAAGTTAAAGCGGGTGTAACTTATATTTTAAGTATAAATGCCCTGATAGCTTGGGGCGCAAATATTTACCTTTATGTTGAAAAATTTGGCGATACCACGGGAAACGCAAATGTGAAATTTCAGCATGACAGTATAAAGATATTTCAAAGCACCAACCCTTTTAGTCGGCATTCAATATTTGGTATTGGCGATAGTATCATGAAAGGTAACGGCTCAACGTATCTTAAAAGCCATCCTTATTTGGCACATTTTGCTTTACTGTATAAATATTATCGTGATTTTGGTTTTGATATCAAGGGTATTAATAAGGGCGTTCCTGGTGCAATTATAGAAGATATTGTTAACCTTGTGCGCTGGGGTTACTATGACGTTAGCAGTCCGGTAAGTGTAATATATTTTTCCATTGGTACAAACGTAAGCCCCTCAAATACATCATTTACAAATTCCCTCCAGGAAATCCTTGATTATTTCCAAAAGCGGTACCCAAATGCTCAAAAACTAATTTGTGCGCCTATTTCGCGGCTTGATATAAAAGAACTTACCGTGGCGCAATACAGGCCTATAATGGCGGCGGAGGTAACGGCGCGTGCCGATCCTAAAATGCATTACATAGATTTATCGCTTTCTTTTGATGCATCTAACCCCGTGTATGGTATCATTATGGGCGATTATAACACAGGTGTGGGCGGGGAGGTGCATCCTAATGATGCAGGGCACGCCGCTTTGTTTAATTATGTAAAAACGTTTTGTATCGCTAATAATATATATCCTGAGTAACATGAATGTAATAAGAATATCCGAGGCTACAGCGCATGACCTGGCAAAGAAAAACGAGGTCGTTTTTATGAAGAATGCCACACCGGCAGAATACATAACCTACACTGAAGTTGCCACCCTTAACCTGGGGGCTGATACGTATACGGAAGTTGAAATAACCGAAGAGGAACGCAAAACCTATAGTTTGATTACGTATCACTATATCAGTTATAATGAGAGTTCCTACCCGGTGCGCTACGAAACAAAACCTTTTCTGGAAAAAGATATAACACCTTAAGTAATGAAAACATTTCTATATAAAATATATGCATGGATTATGCTGCTTAACGCTGTCAAGCCATCCTATCATGAAAAGGTTGAATATTACTTAAAAGCAGTGGCCAGCCTTAGTGTGGTATTATGGATATTAGATAGTGTGGGTTTATGGTTTGCCGAAAACACGCTTTTTTACAGGGGCATGCTTATAGCTATAGCTATAAACATGTATTATGGCTGGCGCTGGCATAGAAGGCTTGGCGATTTCAAATCAAAGATATTCTGGACTAAAAACCTGCAAATGTGGGGTATTATAATAAGCGTTTACCCACTGCTTGAAATTCTTTACAGAATGGCCGGCGAAAATGCAATTGCAGAAGTATTCAAGCTTATGGTACAGGTATCAACCATACTATATCCGGGTAGTAAGGCGCTTAAAAATGCTTACCTGTTCAGTGATAAGAAATATCCTCCCAGTTTTATAATGGACAAGCTCTACAACTTTGAAAAGAGTGGTAACATACATGATTTATATGGTAAAGATGATAATAATTTAAATGCAGGATAATGGCAAAAATAAGTTCAAAATACGACTGGCTGGGCCACATAGATGGCCTGCCTAAAATAGTAGCCGAAGCGGTAAAACTGGGCAAGCTTGATACTACCGAGATACCCGGTAAAAAAAGCAATGCTGAGCTATTAAAGCTCGCAGATGAAGCTGGTGTAAAGAGCATTTATACCAGCGATGAAACCGCGTGGTGCGCCGTGTGTATGGTTGCGCTGGCACTGCGTGCTGGTAAGGCCGTAAACTTTAAAGGGTATGACCGCCTGCGTGCAAAATCATTCCTGAATTTCGGTACAAAGGTTACAACGCCTATGCTGGGTGATATCCTGGTATTTAACAGGGTAGGGGGCGGCCACGTGGGTATATATATTGGCGAAGATGATACGGCTTACCATGTTGCGGGTGGCAACCAAAGTAACCAGTTTTGTGTTACCCGGATATTGAAAATAAGGCTAACCCAGGCGCGCAGGCCTGACTATAAAATAGGCGTGCCGGCAGCGGTAAAACGCATTTACCTGGAGGCCGATGGTATAATTAGTAAAAACGAAGCGTGATGAAAAAGTATATACCTTACATTATAATTGCTACGCTGGCCGTGGCATTATTTCTAAGTATTGAGCGCTGCACATACAACAAAAGTCAGGGCGATGATAATGCGTCCGCGCTTACCGATACCGTAAAGTATTACACTAACCGCCTTGGCACACAAACGGCCAGTATTAAAACCCTGCAGGTTAACAAAGCCGGACTTAAAAGTCTGTTGCTTGACAAGGATGTAGCGCTGGCCGGCGAGTTTGCAAAGGTGCATACCATAGTAAATACTGAAACCGTGTTTAAAGTTGACACCATCACAGTGGCCTATAACGATACCATATCGCACAATTTTGAGCGCTCAAGGCATGTTTTAGATAAATGGTATAGCTTTGGGTACCACAGTAATCAAAACGGCTTTAAAATTGACAGCCTGGTCATACCTAACAGCATTACGGTAATAACCGGTACTAAGCGCAAATGGTTTTTAGGCAAAGAAACAATAACTACAGATGTTACTAATACTAATCCTTATGTAACGGTTACCAATATCAAAGCTGCTGAACTTAGCTTGCCGGTACCGTGGTATAAAAAATGGTATATATGGCTGGCCGTTGGGGTAGCAGGCGGATTTGCTGTTGCAAAATAGTTAGCTGAATACCTCGCGAAGCACATCGAGCGATTTTGGCCTGTGGAAACCATCAAGATGCAGGGCATAGTAATCTATTATTATTTTTAGCAATACCTGCCTTTCAGATACGTGAAATGCTTTGGTACTGTTATCCAGCCGAAGCTCCATAAGGCGGCGTAGCAGCCCAGTTTCGGTTTCGGTAAGGCAGGTAGTAGAAGGGTAGGGTACAAAAATGCCGCCGGTCATTTCAAAAAAGTCGTGTCCGTCTGACCCATCCGGGTAAAACCCCAAAAACTTACTTATTTCCATAAGCAGTATCAGGTGAAAGTTTGCCGTTTCGGTATGGTTATCCAGCCACAGCAGAGCCGTTTCTAAAAACTGATACAGGCTGTTGTTTTGCTCTTCTTCTTTTATGCAGTGGTGCAGCACCTCGCTTACAAAAAGGGCTATTGTAGTCTTGATTATATCAAACGGAATGGTGGTATAGGGGTGGGCCAGCTTTACTTCTTTAAAATACTCCAGCGTACCTTTGTTTTTGTGCGTAGCAACTATTTCTAATAATGTAAGCGGCCGGAAATATATATTTTTCTGGCTGCTTTTTTTTGTGCTGAAGGCATCGCGCACATAATAACTCCTTAGGCCATCGCTTTGTGTAAAGCACTTTACTATCAGGCTTTTTTCCTGGTAGCGTATGGCACTTATTACAATGGCTTTGGTATTTATCAGCACGATTTATTTAAAAATAAAATATTAGTTGCCCCTTACTATCATTACTTTCTTAACCTTGGTTTCGGTACCGTCTTCAGAGGCTATAAAAATCATATAAACGCCCGATGCTACTTTATGTTTACCAAAGGCGCGGGTATCCCAAAGTACTGTGCCTCCCTCACTGGTGGTTTCATATACAAGGTTACCTTCAATATCTGTAATTTTGATATTGGCATTATCTATAAGGCCGCTTATTTTTACATCGCCTTCAAAGCCCGGGCGCACCGGGTTGGGGTATACAAACACATTGTTAAGGTTATCTGATGGCGATGTAGAGGTACCCTTATAAGAAACCAGTCCTTTATCTGTTGCAAAAAATACCTCTCCGGTTATATCATTAATTTCAATATCATTAATAATATTGCTGGGTAGCGGCGAATTTTCTTTCGTAAAATGAAACAGGGTGTTTTGCCCGTCCGGCGACACTAAAAATGCACCGGCTGCTGTAGCTATCCATTTATTGTTAGAGCCATCTACTCTTATGTCTGTTATAATCTGTTCATTCATTAATTCCTGCGGCAGGCCGTCTTCTATAATAACAATGTTGGTGGCCGTAAGCGACTCATCTGTTACAAAGCGTTCTACACTGCTTATTATCCTCAATCCGTCTATTGTACCTATCCAAACCCGGTTATTATGGTCTATGGCTACACATTTAACGTAGTTAT
>JAZKDS010000063.1:5255-13897 GCA_040387455.1 Bacteroidota bacterium | reverse complement strand
CTGGCAGGCCCGAATCAGTATTAATCACTATATATTTATTGCTCAGCGCTTCATTAAAAGCTAACAGGCCGCTTGAGTAGGTGGGTATCCATTTTGTTCCGTTTTTGTCAATAGCCATTATACCATATTCCTGCTCTTTGGTAGGAGGCAATATATCCTCAAAACTATAGGGCGTCCATGTGTTGCCGTTAAAAGATTTTAAAGCATTTTTTGTGCGGGTATTCATTACCCATAGCTTTCCGTTGCGGTCAAAAGTGCCCCCTATAATGCGGGTACTTTGTGTATTATCCATTTGTTCATGATCAAGCCCATTACTATCATTGTATAAAATAACCGGTACATCATCCACAACTTTTAGCAATCCCGATTCGTAAGAATTTAAATAAACCTCATTTTCATTGCCCGGGTTTATGGTAATGTCAGATATAGATCTTGCATTTAGCATTGCCGAAGCAGGTATCGATATCCACCCTTCAGGGCCAAGTTTACTTGCTCCATACAACCGTTGGTCGGGCTGGTGGTAATAAGAATAGCCGCCAAATACTGCCCATAATGTATTAGGTGATTTTTCGATTGCAAAGATATTATTACGCAATGGCCCGCTTGGGGTTATATTTTGTATGGCAAAATTGGTTTGGTCTACTGCAAAAACACCCTTGTCTGTAGTACCTACATACAGTTTGCCTCCTACTATAGACGAACATGAAAAAGTTGCCGGCTCCCCCACGGTGTTTATCTGAAAAGATAAGTTTAAATCGGCAGTATAGGCTAATATTTTACCGGCACTGGTGGCTAAAAGGTAATTATTTGCCACCCTCATATCTACAATAGTGGTAGGAGTGCTGCCAAAAAACTCGGTGGCACCATTATCAAACAATTTAAAAATAGCGCCGCCATTGGTTACAAATAAGGTTTCATTAAAGGCGGCGATGGTTTGCCACATAGCAGTATTATAAGTTTCCCACTGGCTAAAGTCGTTTAGGTTGGGGTTGCTAAGCTGCCCACGCCTAATGCCTGATTCTGCAGTTACTGCATACAGGTTGCCGTTAAATACCGCGGTTTGCAGTACAGCTATCTCGGCGCCATTTGGTCCCAGGTAATAGGTATCAATAAACTCAAGGGTGGCAATATTAAAAGCGCTTATACCATAATCTGTGGCTATATAAGCAATGCCATCGTTTTCAAGAATATGGTTAATTTTCTTTTTAGATGCCGCTATGGTGGTTTCCTGTACAATATCTATTTTATTAACAGTACTGCCATCATTATTAACCACTATAAGCAGCCCCGTAGCATCGCCAACAAGTGTGCGGCTATAGGCAGAGCTGTGGCATATTGCGGTAATGTTATTTGGCCTTAGCCCATCTACCGATGTTATTGTTTTAAGTTCGCCATTAAGGGTGTTCTGGCTAAACATGGCACTTTCTCCGGCGGCATATACCCTACTGTTAGATTGGGCGATATCTACCACATTGTAATAAGAAAAATAGCTGCCCCACAGCTGGTCCTGGGCAAAGGTGGGTAGCGTTAGCAGTAAAAAGTATATCGAGGGTAAAAACCGTTTCATCAGCATTTGTTTGCGCAAATATAGCTAAAACGCAGCAATGGCATTTTTTGTATGCAGCAGTGTAAATAAATATAAATACTAAACCATTTATAAAATTTTATCATGCTATGGGTAAATGGTTTAATTTTAATGAGATAATTTATACAGCATGGCAAAAACAGCAATTATACTGGGTGCAACGGGGGCTACAGGAAAAGAACTGCTTACCCTTTTACTTAAAGATGACAGGTACAGTACTGTAAAGCTTTTTTCAAGAAGCGCTTCGGGCATACAAAACCCTAAAATTGAAGAACATATTGTAAACCTGTTTGAGCTTGATAAACATGCCGGTGTTTTTACTGCCGATGAGGTTTATTGCTGTATAGGCACCACAAAAGCTCAAACACCCAATAAGCAAACCTATTATGATATAGAGTATGGTATACCCACAACCGCGGCCAAACTGGCAAAGGCTAATGGCATACCCACCTTTATTGTAATATCGGCTATAGGCAGTAATGCAAAAAGCCGCGTTTTTTATGTGCGCAATAAAGGCCAGATGGAGGATGCCGTATTGCAGCAGCATATACCTAAAACCTATATTTTGCAGCCATCGTTAATTGTGGCACAGCACCGCAAGGACAGCCGCATTGCCGAAACATTTTTTGTAGGGCTCATGGTGCTGCTTAACCCGCTGCTTTTTGGTGGTATGGCTAAATACAAAAGCATAAAGGCAGCAGATATTGCAAAAGCCATGATTTGGCTGGCCAATGCCGAATATACCGATGTTATAATTACATCAGATAAAATACAGCAAATAGCAAAGGAGAGTAAAATAGGAGGGAAGCCCTAGTAAAAATACTATGGCCTTAAATAAAAACTGCCCCCGAAGGAGCAGTAAGTATTTTTATAAGTCAAACCCAATGTTTACGCCTAATTTAGAGGCAATAAGCTTGGTAATACGTTCTTTAAGCTCCGGGATGCGGATGCTTTCGATTACTTCATTAGTAAAGGCATACATAAGCAGTGCTTTAGCCTCTTTTTGTGGTATGCCACGGCTTTGCATATAAAACATGGCCCTCTCATCAAGCTGGCCTATGGTACAGCCGTGCGAGCATTTTACATCATCGGCAAAAATTTCCAGCTGCGGCTTGGCATTAATGGTGGCTTTTTCGCTTATCAGTATATTGTTGTTCTGCTGAAAAGCATCGGTTTTCTGGGCTTCTTTCTCAACATAAATCTTACCGTTAAATACCCCTGTTGAATTACCGTCAAAAATACCTTTGTAGTTTTGATGGCTCTCGCAGTTAGGTGTAGCGTGCTGTACCAGCGTGTAGTGGTCTACCAGCTGCTTATCGCCAATAATGGTAATACCCTTTAGCGTGCTGTCTATATGCTCGCCCTGGTGGTAAAAATTAAGGTTGTTGCGGGTAATGTTGCCCCCAAACGAGAAAGTGTGCACAGCCGCGTTGCTATTGCTTTTTTGGGCTATATACGTATTGTCTACCAGGTTGGCCGTTTGCACATCATTCTGAATCTTGTAGTAATCTACAATACTTCTTTCCTGGGCAAATATTTCGGTAACGCTGTTAGTAAGCACCGGGTTGCTGTTAAGGCTCTGGTGGCGCTCTATAATTTGTACCTGGGCATTTTCGCCCACAATAATCAGGTTGCGGGGCTGCACCATAAGTGCGGCTTCGGTTCCTGTGGATAGGTACATTATTTCGATAGGCTTATCGGCTACTTTGCTTTTAGGTATATTGATAAACGCTCCCTCTATAGCAAAAGCGGTATTTAACGATGTAAGGCTATCGGCCGTATTGGCAATCTTGTTGAAATACGTATCCATAACCTCCTTGTACTTAGGCTTTGTAAGCGCCGAAGACATAAGGCATACATCGAGCCCGTCATGCGTAGTTGACGACAAAAATGAACTGAATACACCATCTATAAACACCAGTTTATATGTATCTACCTGGTGCAGAAAGTACTTTTTAACATCGGCATATCCCAGGGCATTCTCCTCTTTAGGAAACACGCTGAAGTCGTTTTTAAGAACGGCGTTAAGCGATGTATATTTCCATGCTTCATCCTTTTTAGTAGGAAAGCCTTTGCCTTCAAAATTCTTAATAGCTTCGGTGCGGATGTCGTGCAGGCTGTTTGTAACATCTACACGCTCCTCAAAAGCCATAAAAGACGATAATAGTTTTTCTTTTAAATCCATTTAAAAAGTCTAAAGTTTTTAAAGTCTAAAGTCATAAAGACCTTAGCAAACCCTATTTATTAAGATATTTTATAAAACCGCTAAGCAGCCTTGATATTTCTGTAATTTCAGCAAGTAAAGTCGTTGAAAACTTCCTGCGATATATAATTTAAGTCCAACGCCAGGTATAATTGCGAACGAACCTCTCCTGCCGATCCTTTTGCGATATAAAGAAAATGGATAAACTCCTTATCTGTATTACGCTCAAACCCTTCGGCAATATTAGATGATATAGAAACGGAACATCTTCTTATCTGCCTTGCAAGGTCAAAATCTTTTCGGAAAACATCAGCATCAGTAATCTGGTAAATTTTCTTATTAAGGATTCTGGCCTTTTGCCATGAATTTACTTCCTCAAACGAATTAAGCTTTCCCATTCCTGAATTTCGACTTTACGACCTGATCACTTTACGAGGTTATGACTAGTTCTCAGCTTTAATCCAGTCGTAGCCTTTTTCTTCAAGCTCGTAGGCCAGCTCTTTACCTCCGCTTTTTACAATTTTACCATTGTAAAGTACGTGTACAAAATCAGGAACAATATAGTCAAGAAGCCTTTGGTAGTGTGTGATAACAATTACGGCGTTGTCTTCGCTGCGCAGCTTGTTTACGCCATTTGCCACAATGCGCAGGGCATCAATGTCAAGGCCTGAATCGGTCTCGTCAAGAATAGCCAATTTAGGCTCCAGCATGGCCATCTGGAAGATTTCGTTACGTTTCTTTTCACCACCCGAAAAACCTTCGTTTAATGAACGCGAAAGAAACTTGCGGTCAATCTCTAAAAGCTCGCTTTTTTCACGGATAAGCTTCAGCATTTCGTTGGCCGGCATTTCTTCCAGGCCATTAGCTTTGCGGCTCTCGTTAATGGCGGTCTTCATAAAGTTAGTTACCGATACGCCCGGTATCTCTACAGGGTACTGAAACGAAAGGAACACACCTTTGTGGGCACGCTCTTCCGGAGCCAGTTCGCCTATATCTTCACCCTCAAGAATTATTTCTCCTTCGGTTACCTCATAAGTCTCGTTACCGGCAATAACCGATGAAAGCGTACTTTTACCAGAGCCGTTAGGACCCATTATGGCATGTACTTCACCAGCCTTAACCTCAAGGTTAATACCTCTTAAAATATCTTTGTCTTCTACCCTGGCGTGCAGGTTTTTTATCTGTAACATCATGAATAAGTTTAAGGCTTAAGGTTTAAGGTTGGTGTTATAACCTTAACTGTTACCTTATTATATGTAATTAATAATTTCAAAAAAATAATTGGTCAGGAACAATGTTCAAAAGATCTGAATCTTTAAACTTCTTAACCGACTGATCCTTCAAGGCTAATTTCAAGCAGCTTTTGTGCCTCAACAGCAAACTCCATCGGTAGCTTGTTCAATACCTCTTTACTAAAGCCGTTTACAATAAGTGCAATGGCTTTTTCGGTTGGTATGCCGCGCTGGTTGCAGTAAAACACCTGGTCTTCGCCAATTTTACTTGTAGTAGCCTCGTGCTCTATCTTGGCCGTTGTATTTTTAGATTCGATATACGGGAAGGTATGCGCACCACAGTTGTTACCCATAAGCAACGAGTCGCACTGAGAGAAGTTACGTGCATTTTCTGCACGGCTACCTATCTGTACAAGCCCACGGTAGCTGTTTTGCGATTTACCTGCACTAATACCTTTAGATATAATAGTACTCTTAGTGTTTTTGCCCAGGTGAATCATCTTTGTGCCGGTATCGGCCTGCTGGTAGTTGTTAGTTACCGCAATAGAGTAAAACTCACCTACCGAGTTATCTCCTTTAAGGATACAGCTTGGATATTTCCAGGTAACGGCGCTGCCGGTTTCTACCTGTGTCCAACTTATTTTAGCGTTCTTCTCGCAAATACCGCGTTTTGTAACAAAATTGTATACACCGCCCTTACCCTCTTTATTACCGGGGAACCAGTTTTGCACGGTGCTGTATTTAATCTCGGCATCATCCATGGCAATAAGCTCAACTACCGCTGCGTGCAGCTGGTTTTCGTCGCGGCTTGGTGCAGTACAGCCTTCAAGGTAGCTTACATAACTGCCTTCGTCGGCAATTACAAGCGTACGCTCAAACTGGCCGGTACCCGCCTGGTTGATACGGAAATAGGTGCTAAGCTCCATAGGGCAACGCACCCCTTTAGGGATGTAGCAAAAAGAGCCATCGCTAAACACAGCCGAGTTAAGCGCTGCATAAAAGTTGTCTTTTTGCGGCACTACAGAGCCCAGGTGTTTTTTAACCAGCTCCGGATGCTCTTTTATAGCCTCAGAAATAGGGCAAAAGATAATGCCTTTCTCTGCAAGTGTCTTTTTAAACGTAGTAGCTACAGATACCGAGTCAACAACAATATCCATGGCAATGTTGTTCATCTTTTTTTGCTCGTCCAGAGATATACCCAGCTTTTTATACATGGCTAAAAGCTCCGGGTCTACATCATCAAGTGTTTTGTTAGCGTCAATTGTTTTTGGCGCCGAGTAATATGATATGCCCTGAAAGTCAGGTTTTTGATAATGTACATTGGCCCATTCCGGCTCGGTCATTTCAACCCATGCACGGTAAGCCTCAAGGCGCCACTCCGTCATCCACTCGGGCTCTTCCTTCTTTTTAGAAAGTGCGCGCACAATGTCTTCGTTTAACCCATTAGGAAACGTATCGCTCTCTATATCGGTATAAAAACCGTACTCATACTCTTTAGTTTCGAGTTCGATCTTTAAATCATCTTCGGTGTATTTACTCATCTTCTTCAGTTTCAGGTTTAAAGTTTCGGGTTCAAGGTTGCTTACTCAAACAAAAAACATTTCTGAAATAACTTTTATAATTTATTACAGTTTCATCTTCAGGCAGCTTAGCAACTTTAAACCCGAAACCTGAAACTTTAAACTCGCTATAGCGAGAAACTCTCCCCACAACCGCATGTTCTGCTGGCGTTAGGGTTATTAAAAACAAAGCCTTTGCCGTTAAGGCCACCGCTAAACTCAAGTATGGTACCGGCAAGGTACAGCACACTTTTTTTATCTACGGCTATCTTAACACCATTGTCTTCAAATACTTTATCATTTTCGCTTAGCGCATTGTCAAATTTAAGTTCATATGACAAGCCTGAACATCCTCCACTCTTAACGCCTACCCTTATATAATCGGTAGTAGCGTTAAAGCCGTCATCTTCCATAAGCATGACAGCTCTTTTCTTTGCTGAATCAGAAACTTTTATCATGATTTAAAACTTTATTATTAGTCAAAATTTAGTGCAAAGATACCACAAATTTGCGTAAAGCAATATGATAGTACTATTTTGTATAAATAGCACTATCAGCAATGATTATACCACATGTTGATAATAAAATTGCTAATTTGCAGCTACTTTGAAACATCCTTTGAATAAAATAAAAACCTGAGCCTCATTAAACGAACAGATAATTGGATACATCCGGGTGCGTTTGCTATTAACGATATGATAAGCCCTCGAAATCTAAAGAAAAAACAACCTTAAAAATCCAGACATAAAAAAACGCCCTGTTACAGGGCGTTTTTAGTTTTAGATCAATTGTGTTTAATTAACCGCCTGGTTAACATATACCCATCCGGTTTTATAAGCCCCGTTAGCAGGCTCAATAACATAGTAGTATACTCCTGATGGCAGTTCCTGCTGGTTATCGGTTTGTCCGTGCCACTGATTGGTATAATTAGTGCAGCTATACACCTGCATGCCATAGCGGTTAAAGATGCTTAGCCTGTTTACATTTAAAAATGCCAGGTCAAAAGTATCGTTCTTTTCATCGCCATTTGGCGAAACGCCTTTAGGTACATCACACCCTTCAGATACAAGACCTATGGGTAAAACAAAGGTACAGTCTGCTTCATTCTCTGCACGGATGTATACAATAGCCTGCTGGCCTATAAAAGTAAAGTTTTGCGAATCGGCTATAGCATTTGTACCTGCATCGGCATCGGCTTCAGATGTATAATATGAAAATTGCAGACCCTGCTGGTTTGTACCCACAGCATCCGCAAGGTTAAACGGCGGGCATCCCGTTAGCTGATTCTCAACATCAGGGTTTGGTGCAGGCAGTACGCTTATTACAAACTGCGTTACAGCAAAACAGTTGCCGCTGCCTCCCCTAACATAAATGGTTTGGGGGTTTATGGTATTCTCAAAACTTGCGGGGGTTGTAATGGCATTGGTGTTGGCCGATGCATCTTCCGGGGTTGTAAAATAATGTATTTCCGTGCCGGGTGTAATAAGGGCTTCCTGCTGCGTAAGGTTAAAGGAGGTCTGCGCATTTCCGGGTGTTGTGGCACAAAGGCTTAGTTGTGGTAATTGCGGCAGCTGTGGTGCGGGTACAGCCAGCACATTAAATTGTGTTATGGCATTACAGGTACCGTTGCTTACCACAGCAAATATAGTTTGCGGGTTAACCGTATTTGCAAATGCTGCCGGGGTAGTTATAGCATTTATGCCTGCAGCAGCATCCTGGGCGCTGGTGTAATAAGTTACTGTAGCCCCGGGTTGCCCGGTAAGCAAAAGCGCATTTTGCTGCGTAAGGTCAAACAATGCTGTGCCGCCAGCACCACATGTTTGCAAATTAGGTACTTGTGGCAGCACCGGCGCCGGCAGTATCTCAAGGTTAAACTGGTCAACATGCCAGTCGTCTGTACTTACCTGTACTCTTATATAAATAGTTTGGGGGTTTGTGGTATTTGTAAATGCTTGCGGCGTGGCAATGGCGTTAGTGCCTGCATCCGCATCGGCTGAATTTGTGTAATATGTTATAACAGCATTGGGCTGGCTTTGCTGTAAAATAGCGCTATGGGCTGTAAG
>JAZKDS010000063.1:3271-5245 GCA_040387455.1 Bacteroidota bacterium | reverse complement strand
CGGCAGTATCGCCTTCGCTACATACTTTTAACGGAATGGACTCTGCCAATTTAACCACCCAGTAATCGCCATTGCTTGTAGAGTGGTTGCCCCAAACATCGCCATTGTTAGAATGCGACCAGCCCGTAAGGAGGTAGCTGTAATCTGATGTTTGGTAAAACGAGAACATATAGTCGCTTTTGCTGCCTCCATAGGTTTCTTGTGCCACCATTGTGCCGGTATCGGTTATTTCAAAAACCCAAAAATTACCCGGCGCAAAAGTAATGGGGTCTTCGTCCTGGGGGTCGCTTAGCCCACCTATCATATAATTGCCTTCCTCTGTTTTAAATATGGCATTTGTGCGGTTTGCTGCAGTATTGCCATACGATTTTTCCCAAAGCATGTCGCCGGTAGCATTAAGCTTAAATACCCAGGCATCTTCGTTTCCAAAGGACTCTGATTTATTGCCATCGCTCCCATAAGTGCTGCACGTTACCATAAAACCGCCATCGGGCATTTCTGCAATACCGTTAAAATCGTCGAAGGTGCTGGTGCCATAAAGCTTTTGCCAAAGCACAGTGCCTGTAGTATTTAGTTTTACAATCCATACATCCTGAGAGCCCTGGCCCGGCACTATACTTTGATCGCCTGCTATTGATGAGCCTCCAAAAATATAATTACCGTCAGATGTTTCAATAGCCCGCCACGCCACATCGGCAAAAAGACCAGGCCCGCCATAGGTGTGCTGCCACATGCTGTTGCCATTAGCATCCATTTTCATGATCAGGGCATCATAGCTTACATTAGTGCCCGGCGAATACCGTTCGCCGGCCATAAGGTAGCCACCGTCAGATGTTTGCACAATGCTTTGGCCGTTAAGGCCTACAATGTTTTTAACCCATAGGGTGTTGCCGTCAGAGTCAAATTTAGCCGCAATAATATTCCTGTCGGGTGGGTTAGGGGGTATATCGCCGTTGGTAGAATAAGTAGCGCCGGTAATAACAAAACCGCCATCGGCTGTGGGGGCCACATATTCTACAAGGTCTTGCTGGCTACCGCCAAAGGCTTTTTTCCATAAAACAGCCCCATCAGGGCTCAGCTTAACCATCCAGATGTCTGTAGAGCCGTTGTTGCCCGTTACATCGCCATCATTAGAATTGCTGATGCCTACAACAACATAATTGCCGTCTGTAAGTTCTGTAATTCCGGTGGCCTGGTCTTCGGATGTGCCGCCTAAGGGTTTTTGCCATTGCATGCCCGGCAGCTGGGCATAGGCGGCTGTGTATCCTGCAAAAGATAACAGCAAACAAATAATTTTTTTCATAGCTTATTTAGGTAAAATTTTTGTCCAATTTACCCACAAGCCAAATCATAACAGACAAGTACTTAGAATTACAACGTTTTCGTAGCCCCAATTACCCCTTTTGGATTAGAATTTGTAATGTAAGTGTTAAAAAATAATCAATATACTGTAATAGAGTTAATTACATTAAATGAGGGCAAATAATGTTAGGCCCGGTAATTTTGCCCATCCGCTAATTAGTGGTAATTTGCATCAAATTACAACAAACAACAAAATGAAATTATACCCTATAGAAAGCGGTAACTTTAAGCTGGATGGCGGCGCTATGTTTGGCGTTGTGCCAAAAAGCATCTGGAACAAAACCAACCCGGCCGACTCTAATAACCTTATAGATATGGCTGCGCGCTGCCTGCTGGTAGAAGACGGCAACCGCCTTACCCTTATTGATACCGGTATGGGCAACAAGCAAAACGACAAATTTTTTGGCTACTACTCCCTTTGGGGTAATCATACCATAGATAAGTCATTGGCAGCACATGGCTTTAGCCGCGATGATGTTACCGATGTGTTTTTAACCCACCTGCACTTTGACCACGTGGGCGGTGCTATTCAATGGAATAAAGACCGTACGGGCTATGAGCCTGCTTTTAAAAATGCACATTTCTGGACCAATGACAACCACTGGCAATGGG